>JBBIMS010000220.1:0-3872 GCA_037444285.1 Candidatus Aminicenantota bacterium
GCCTCATCGGAAAGAGGAGAATTTGTCGAGCTTACAATTGCCAATTTCTTTCCTTCCTTTATCTTTTTCCTCAAGAAAACTCTCAGCACTTGGGAGATTTCAAGAGGAGTTAAACCTAATACTATAAATGATTCATAATCTCCATTAAATAAATTTTTTACTCTTTTCCCCTTTATAAGTTCTAAGGGGTTGTAAAAGAGGCTTGATATTGTATCGACTGAGTTGGATCCCATAACTTTCCTTGCAAATTTTTGCCCGATGTAAAGATCTTCATTGGAAAGATAGGGAGAGAGGATCAAAGAAAAATCTTTCCCCTTCATCTCAGAAAGCTTTTTTGCTGTAAAATTTAGAGCTTCTTCAAGACTTACTTTTTCAGGTTTCCCATGAATTTTTATATACGAATTAAGAATTCTCTTTTTGTTGTTAACAATGTAGGGGATTAAAAATCTCCCTTTAACGCAAGCTTGCCCTTTATTGAAACCCTTTTCAGATGGCTTTGAACTTAAAAATCTTTCATCTTTAACCTTATACTCCATTGCACAGCCCATTCCGCAGAGGATGCATATAGACTCCTCTTTCCTATCAGGAACACCACTCCATTTACTCTGCTTCTCATAAATAGCTCCTGTGGGACATACATCAACACATGCACCACAGAACTGACAGTTTGTTTCAAGATGGGATATACCAAAAGGTGTCCCAACCCTTGCCTCACTCCCTCTGAAATATACTGAAAGAACCCCTGCTCCCCTTACATCGTTGCAGACTCTCACGCATCTCTCGCAGAGAACACAGAGATTGTAGTCTCTGCCAAAGAAGGGGTCTTCTTCCTCCAGGGGTAAATATCTGTAATTGAAAGAAAGCCCAATTTCTTCAATACCAATATATTCCACAAGCTTCTGAAATTCACATTGCCCGTCCTTTGGACAGAACCTGCATCCGGTTGTAACTCCTGCCTTTCTTATGCATTTCTGAAATAGTTTGCATGTTTTACTCTCAGGGCATATCAAACAGGCATTGGGATGCTCTGTTAAAAGTAGTTTTAGAGTTTCTTTCCTCAGCCTCTTTATTTCATCAGAATCTGTGATAACCTCCATCCCATCTTCAGCGGGAGTTGTGCAGGAAACAGGGAAGCCCTTCATTCCTTTTATCTGAACAATGCAGAGTCTGCAACCTCCATGGGGTTTGAGGGAAGGATGATAGCAGAGGGTTGGTATGTATATTCCTGCTTCCTGGGCAGCTTTAAGAACTGTTTTCCCCTTTTCTGATATTACCTCTTTTCCATCTATTTTAATTCTTATCTTCTCCATTGCCATTCTCCTTTCTTCTCATCTTTTTCCATTCCTGAACAGGAATAGGTTCTTTTGGTCCTTCTCTTTTCTCTCCTGAAAGTTTAATTACGGCAGAAACTTTTTTCGGACAAACCTCAAGACAGGCACCGCATTTTATACATTTCTCCTGAACAATAACATGGATCATTTTGTTCCCACCAAGGATTGCATTGGATGGACAATTCTTGAGACAGAGAAGGCATCCAACACATTTATTAGGATCTATAAAGTAGTTTATAAGTTCTTTGCATACAAGGGCAGGGCATCTTTTCTCAATTATGTGGGCTTCATACTCGTGACGGAAATATTTTAGAGTTGAAGGACTGGATTTGGAGCTGTCTGGCCAAGACCACAAAGAGAAGCATTCTTGACAGTGTAGGCAAGGGTTTCGAGGGTTTCAAGATCTTTCATCGTCCCCCTTCCTTCTGTTATTTTTGTCAATATTTCCTTCATCTGTCTTGTTCCTACTCTGCAGGGTGGACACTTCCCACAGGATTCTTCCTGTGTGAAATTGAGAAAATACTTTGCTACATCCACCATGCAAGTATCCTCATCCATGACAATCATTCCACCTGAACCCATTATTGCTCCCGCAGATGTTAAAGATTCATAGTCAATGGGAAGATGAAAAAGTTCCTGAGGAACGCATCCTCCGGATGGACCACCTATTTGAATAGCTTTTATCTTCTTCCCATCCTGACCACCACCTCCCACCTCATAAACAAGCTCCTTTATCGTCATCCCCATCGGAACCTCTACAAGACCTGTATTTTTTACCTTCCCAACAAGAGAGAATATTTTCGTCCCTTTTGATTTTTCCGTTCCTATGGAAGCAAACCAATCAGCTCCCCTCTCGACAATTCTTGTGACATTAGCCCATGTCTCAACATTGTTAATATTTGTTGGTTTTCCAAACAATCCCTCCTGGGCAGGATATGGTGGTCTTGGTCTCGGGTTCCCTCTTTTCCCTTCTATAGAAGCTATTAAAGCCGTCTCCTCCCCACATACAAAGGCCCCAGCTCCTCTCGCTATCTTCACATCAAAACTAAATCCTGAGCCGAGAATATTTTCACCGATAAGTCCCAAACTTTTTGCCTGGGATATTGCAATGGCAAGATGCTTCACTGCTAAAGGATACTCGTCTCTCACATAGAACCATCCTTCAGTTGCTCCTATAGCGTACCCTCCTATTATCATACCTTCCAAAACCAGGTGAGGATTCCCTTCAAGGAGACTTCTGTCCATGTAAGCCCCAGGGTCACCTTCATCTCCATTGCATATAACATATTTAATATCACCCTTTTGAGCTCTTGCTATCTCCCATTTCTTTCCTGTGGGGAAGCCTGCACCGCCTCGCCCTCTCAGCCCTGATTTTTTAATCTCTTCTATTATTTCTTCAGGCTTCATACTAAGAGCTTTAACAAGAGCTCCATATCCACCTCTTAATATGTAATCCTCTATCTTTGTTGGATCAATAAAAGGATTATCTGAAAGGAGTATTCTTTGCTGTGCACTGTAGAAGGGGATCTCCTTTAATTTAGTGAAAATTTTTTGATCTTCTCTGTAAAGGAAATTTTCTGCCACAACCCCGTTCAAAAACGATTCTACAACTTCTTTCGCTTTTTCCGGAGCCAGATTAACATAAAAAATTTCTCCGGGGAAAAGAACGATATTCGGCTCAGCACTACAGTAGCCATGGCATCCTGTTATCTTTACAGGTATTTTGACTTTTGCTTCTTTCAGAGCATCTTCTATAGCTTTTATTACCTTCAAAGACCCCCTTGCTTGCCCACAAGTTCCTGAAGAAATGGATATGAACTTCTCTTCTTTGCCTTCCCTTTTAAGTTTTTCTCTGTATTTTGATAATTCATCAGGATTTTTTAATACCGTCATTTCCCTTCTCCTTCTCAACGCTTTCAATGAGGCTCGGTGCCATACTTGGTGTTACTTTTCCATAATATTCACCATCCAGTATTACAATTGGACCAATTGCACAACATCCGACACAATTAACTGTCTCAAGAGTAAATTTTCCATCAGGTGTTGTCTCTCCTGATCTTATCTTTAATTTCTCACTGAGGGTATCCACAATCTTCCCGCCACCACGCACATGGCATGCAGTTCCCATACAGACTGTTACAGTATGTTCACCCCTTGGTTTTAAATGGAAGGATTTGTAAAAGGTAGCAATGCTATATATTTTACTAGGTGAGATTTTCAGCTTTCTGGCAATTAAATATATAACCTCCTGGGGAAGCCATCTAATCTCACTCTGGATATCTTGAAGGATTGGAATTATAGATTCTTTACTTCCATTATATCTTTTTATTATTCCATCAACTATTTCAGAATAATCTAATCCCATTGATCCTCCTTAAATATGATTAGCTTGCTTAGGGTTTCTATGAATTTTATATCAGTTATTAGTCCCATTAAACACCGAAATTAAAAACTTTATAATATATTATCCAAGAAGTGCCACAATTTGTCAAACATTCGAATTGCATCACTAATTTTCTACTCGAAATCGATTCGTTGCAT
>JBBIMS010000221.1:0-1340 GCA_037444285.1 Candidatus Aminicenantota bacterium
GAAATATCCTTCTATGGATTATATAATATTATTTGAAATCATGCGGAAGTGGCGGAATTGGCAGACGCGCTGGACTTAGGATCCAGTGGCTAAAGCCGTGGGGGTTCGAGTCCCCCCTTTCGCAGGGAGAGAGCCTTCCGTGAAAGAAGAGAAATCATTGTCTACTTTAAGAGAAGTTAATGTTGTAGTTCCAAAGGAAGAAATAGATAAAAAAAGGGAAGAGATTGTCAAATATTTTAAAAGCCGAGCTAAGATTCCTGGATTCAGACCTGGTAATGCACCTTTAGAGGTTGTGGAAAGGGTTTTCAAAGAAGAGATAAAGGAGAGACTTACAAATGAACTTATATACGAACATGGAAGAAAAGCAATTGCGGAATCAGGTTTTAATCCCCTTAATACTCCGTCTGTTAAAGAATTGAGTTATGGAGAGGATGGCTCTCTTTCATTTTCCCTTATTTTTGAAGTAATGCCCTCTTACGATGTGGTTGATTATACTGGAATTCAAATAGAACTGGTTAAGAAAAAGGTCGAGGAGAAGGATGTTGAGAATGCAATTCAGAGTCTCCTGGAGAAATTTGCCCAGCTAATTCCTGTTGAGAATAGAGGAGTTCAGAAGGGAGATATTGTGGAGGTAGAGGTTCAGAGATTTATTGTTCCAGAAAAAAGAACTTTACCTGTTGAAAGATACAGGTGGCAGATTGAAAGAGAAGTTGAAGAAATTCCAGGACTTTTTGATAATATAATTGATATGAGGGTGGGAGAAGAGAAAAGGTTTAGAATTGTTTATCCATCAGAGTTCAATAAGAAAAATTTGAGAGGGAAAGAGATTGAGACAAGGATTAAAGTAATTTCAATAAAAGAGAAAAAAATACCTGATCTGACAGATGAGTTTGTGAGTCAGATTGGGGAGTATAAAAGTGTAGAAGAGCTAAAGGAAAAAGTAAGAGAGAAACTAATTGAGGAGTTTGAAAGGAAGGAAAGGGAGATTGTTGAAGCAGAGATTTTAAGAATTTTGAGGGAAAGAAATCCTGTGGAAACTCCAATAGTCCTTGAAAAGTTAGAAATGCAAAGGCTGGCAGATTCCATAGAGATAAATGGAGAAATGAGTGAGGGGGAGACTAAGAGATTAATGGATGCCCTCCGGAAAATTGCCAGTCAAAATGTTATGAATTATTTGATTCTCACCAAGATCAGCGAAAAGGAGGGAATTCAAGTTGAGAAAAAAGAGGTTGAATCTGAGTTAAGAAATTCCTATGATCTCAGCTCCCTCTCTCTCCAGGAAATAGAAAGCATGAGAAAGGAGATTGAAAAAAAGTTAATTTTGAAAAAAACTCTTGACT
>JBBIMS010000221.1:1350-3848 GCA_037444285.1 Candidatus Aminicenantota bacterium
AATAAAATATAAAGAGGAAAATTAATGATTCCCATCCCTATCGTATTAGAACAAACCGGTAGAGGCGAAAGATATTATGATATCTTCTCCCGCCTTCTGAGAGACAATATAATATTTATCGGCTCTCCAATTGATGACAATGTGGCTAACCTTGTAATTGCTCAGCTTTTATACCTTGAGGCAGAGGATCCTGAAAAGGACATAAGTCTTTATATAAACTCACCTGGAGGATTAATAACTGCAGGGCTTGCCATTTATGATACAATGCAGTTTATAAAGCCTGATGTTTGCACAATCTGTATTGGTCAGGCAGCATCAATGGCAGCATTATTACTTGCTGCAGGAACACCTGGAAAAAGATCTGCCCTCCCCAACTCAAGGATAATTCTCCACCAACCCTTTGGAGGCTTTCAGGGACAGGCAGCAGACATAGCGATTCAAGCTCAGGAGATTTTAAGGTTGAGGGAGAGGATAAATGAGATATTGATGAAACATACAGGTCAGCCAAAGGAAAAGATAATTGCAGATGTTGATAGAGACTTTATAATGACACCAGAACAGGCAAAGGATTATGGAATAATTGACAACATAATAACCAAAAGGGCATAATTTTTAAGGATGGTTTAAATGAAGGATATAGAGAAAGAGAAAGTTATAAAGTGTTCCTTC
The DNA here is from genome assembly GCA_037444285.1 of Candidatus Aminicenantota bacterium. GTDB lineage: Bacteria > Acidobacteriota > Aminicenantia > JBFLYD01 > JBBIMS01 > JBBIMS01. The sequence continues at coordinate 2,020 of JBBIMS010000221.1, forward strand.
TGTGGTAAATCTCCCTCTCAGGTAGGGACAATGATTGCAGGACCAGGAGTTTATATCTGTGATTCCTGTGTTGAACTTGCAAGGGGGATAATAGAATCGGAAAAAGTAAAAAATGATAATTTTAGGTTTAAAAGGTCATTCCCCACTCCCTATGAAATAAAAGCAGCTCTTGACGAGTATGTGATAGGTCAGGAAAAGGCAAAGAAAAAACTTGCTGTTGCTGTCTACAATCATTATAAAAGGATAAGGCTTGCAAAAGCTGTTAAAAAAGATGTTGAATTACAGAAGAGTAACATTTTGCTAATAGGTCCAACGGGAACAGGAAAAACATTGCTCGCTCAAACTCTGGCAAAAATCCTCTCAGTCCCCTTTGCTATTGCAGATGCTACAACTTTAACAGAAGCAGGTTATGTGGGTGAAGATGTGGAAAATGTTCTCTTGAAACTTTATCAGAACTCAGGTTATGACATAGCAAAGACCCAGGAAGGAATTGTATACATAGATGAGATTGATAAGATAAGTAGAAAAAGTGAGCATCCTTCAATAACAAGGGATGTTTCAGGAGAAGGTGTTCAACAAGCTCTTCTGAAAATCCTTGAGGGGACAGTTGCCAATGTTCCTCCTCAGGGTGGGAGAAAACATCCCTATTAAGAGTTCATCCCCATAGATACCACTAACATTCTTTTCATATGCGGTGGCGCTTTTATAGGACTTGAAAAGATTGTTGCAAAAAGGATTGGTAAGAGAGCAGTCGGCTTCAAAACAGACCCTGTATTTTATCAGAAAAACATTGAAGATTATGATGAGCTCATGAGTCAGGTTCAGCCTGAAGACTTAATAAAATATGGACTTATTCCAGAACTTGTAGGTCGTCTTCCTGTTGTGGCTCATTTAACGGATCTTGATGAGAAGGCTCTTGTTGACATACTAACAAAACCAAAAAATGCAATAGTGAAACAATTCCAGAAATTGTTTGAGCTTGAAGGTGTAAAACTTTCGGTAACAGATGAAGCACTACATGCTATTGCAAACATGGCTATAAAGAAGAAGGTTGGAGCCAGAGGTCTTAGAAGTATTATGGAAGAGCTAATGACTGACATAATGTTCCATCTTCCCTCCCATAGAGAGATTAAAGAATTTGTGATAACAAAGGAGATGGTGGAGGAGAAGGAGTGGAGCTTTGAAAGGCAAATTAAAGCTGTAGGTATATAAAATGGCTGGAGAAAAACTGATCAACGAATTTGAAACCCTTCCTATGATCCCATTAAGGGATGTGGTGGTTTTTCCTGGAACCCTTGTTCCATTTATTATAGGAAGGAAGTCTTCCCTGGAGGCTCTGAGTAAAGCTCTTCAAATAGACAGGAAAATTTTCCTTGCAACTCAGATAGATCCAACTGTTTTTGCTCCTCAGCCAAAGGATATTTTCACATGCGGAGTAATTGGAAGCATTGTTCAATATGTAAAGGTTAATGAGCCTTCTCCTGATGAGGAGAGCGTAAAAGTAGTTGTTGAGGGTATTAAGAGGGCAAGGATTGTCGAATATAAAAGAATCATCCCATTCTACGAAGTTTCAGTAAAACCTCTACAGAGGTTTTCCATCTCAATTTCCGAGATTAAAGGGCATATCCAGAATTTGCTGAGACTTTTTGAAGATTATGTTAAACATACTCAGGTTGTGAATTTTGAATCGATCTTACCTTCCATGAGGGAGAATGACCCAGAAAAAATTGCAGATATTGTTGCATCCCATTTACAAATTCCAACCATTGAGAAACAGAACCTTCTTGAGACAATAAACCCCATAGAAAGAATATTGAGACTTCAGCATT
>JBBIMS010000222.1:0-3843 GCA_037444285.1 Candidatus Aminicenantota bacterium
AATTCAATTTTCAATCCACTACCTGAAAAATGAATTGAACCATCAGGATTAAAGAATTCCTCAAAGCCGAGAGATTTAAGAAGGTTGAAAATATCGTAAGGTTTACCCTTGTAGGGTAAAGGAATAAGAAAGTCAACATCTCTGGTCCTGATGGGGTATTTTTCCACAAATAAATATTTCTGGTAAAGAATAAAACACCAGCTCCCAATGATTTCAATCCCCGCATCCCATAAGCCCTCTTTTGAAAACCGTGCAAGGATTTTTTTTAGAGGTTCTGTCAAATCAGAAACAGATTCCGTTCTATGACTAAGAAAAGCGAGGGCTTTCCGTGTTTTTTTTAGCTCTATTTCCAAATTTCTCCTCTCTTCAATTTTTTTTATAAGTTCTTCAGGAACATTTTTACCAATATACTCATCTACGATTTTCCTCCCCTTCCTGTACTGAAGATAGTAGTAATTTTCTTTATTTACAGTTTTCTTTCTAATCCTTCCTTTAGGAAGAAGGGCAAGCCTTGCAACAATCCTTCTTTCTTGCTCTTTATAAAATTCAACAGATTCTTTAAATGTATTTTCAAGATCTTTCACAATCTAATTTTACCCTACAAAAAAGAAATTTTCAAAAAATGAAGGGTAAATTTAGAAGTAAACTTTTCTTGGTTCCCTTTCGTTTATTTCTTATGGAGATAGAAAAATGAATAAGAAAAACTTAATAATTTTAGTATTTTCATTCCTTTTTAGTGCTTGTTACATAGAGATTAAAGAGAATGTTTCCAATCCTGAATACTACATCAAAAAGGCTCAGAAAGAGGTTGAAAGACTTGAAAAACCTAATTTTTTCAAAAGTAGAAAAACCACTTCTATAAATATCTTTGTTTATGATGGGGAATCAAAGGATGTGGTAAGGGTAAGTCTTCCACTATGGCTTTTCAACCTGTGTGTTGACATAGCTGAAGATTTTGATGATGATCCAAAATACCTCAGAAAACATTCAAAATGGGACTGTGACATTGATTTCCATGCTCTTAAAAAATTGTCCAAATTAGGACCAGGACCTGTTATGGAAGTCAGAGACGGAGAGAATTTAATTTTAATCTGGATGAGGTAGAATAATTGCATAATGGGTTCAGATGAAACAAAGGAAAAATGCAAGGAGATTGTCAGAAGGATAAAAGATGGTGACAGTGAGGCATTCTCAGAGCTTATTCCAATCTTTAAGGGCAAGATATTTTCTGTTGCATACGGATTTTTCAAAAACAGAGAAGAAGCCCTTGATATCACCCAGGAAGTTTTCATCAGATTATGGAAAATGATTAAAAATATTGAAACCAAGGACATGGAATCCTGGATTTTGAAAGTGACAAAAAATTTGTGCATTGACCATTACAGAGAAAAGAAAAGGAGAGAGCGGAAAGAAATGAATGCCAATTTAAAGAAAATTGCTAAAGGAAGGGAAGACGGGAAGGAACTCTTTCAAGATCTTCTTGAAGAAGCTCTAAGGATGATTCCTGAGAGGCAGGCTTTTGCTTTTTCTCTGAGGTTTTTCAATGGTATGAAGATTTCTGAAATATCTAAAATTATGGGGATTTCGGAGGGAGGAGCAAAATCAGTGCTTTTTAAGGCAATAAACAATATAAGGAAAATAATGAAAGAGAGAAAAAATGAGGAAGTGTAAAAAAGTAAGGAAAGAGATAATTTTTGCTCTTATCGAAGAAAGAGTTTTTGGAAAAGAAATACAAGAGCACTTAATTGAATGTAAAGAGTGCAAAGATTTCTTTGTCTATCTTAGAAGTATCAACTCCGCATCAGAGGCTATAAAAGATAAAATTGAGAAGGAGATGGAGAAAATTGAATGGAGAAGAGTTGAAAGAGAAATAATTGATAAGGTAAAGGAGGAATCGAGAAAACCCCTTCCAATAGCTCCATTAACTAATTTGCTTTCACCAAAGTATCTGATCCCCTCACTGGCAATTCTCATTATTCTAATTTCAGTTTTTATTTACAAAGCCTCCATTCCAAAAAGAAAAGATTTGTTCTCCAACTCCCAATTAGTTTTTGAAAGGATGGAAAAGGTCTCTGCAAAAAATGAAATTTTGAAATATTTTGAAGATAGTGGACTTCTCCTTTCAAACCTCATTGAAAAAGGGGGAATGGATAAACATTCCTTAGAAAAGAGTAAAGAGCTCCTGTTGAAAAAGAGATTCATCAATCAATATCTTGACGATTTCCCCAACGCAAAGCGTATAGCATCAAAAATTGACTTGATTTTTATGGAATTTCAGATGGATAGAAGGAAGGATGAAATCAGAGAAATTATTGATAAGGACAATCTTATCCTCAAAATAAACCTTGTAAAGGATGAATTAAAGGAGATTAGCATTCTATGAACTCATTATTAAGGAAAAAAATTATTGTCTTCCTTTCTCTTATTCTTTTGAATTTGTCTTTATATCCCTTTCAAGAGAAGGAAATATCTGAAGCAAAACTCTTGATTTTTGATAGAAAGTGGAAAGAGGCTGAATCAAAAATCACTGAAATTTTAAGTAAATATCCAGAAATTGAAAATTCATCTGATATCCTTTTTTACCTCGGACAATGTGTTCAGGAGCAAGGTGGAAGGGAAGAGGAGGCAATTAATATATTTAAAAGATATCTGAAAAATAGAGAAAGGGCAAAATTTTCTGAAGAAGCAGAAATAGCCATAATAGACCTCTCCGCTGACCTCTATAAAAAAGGAAAGAAAAATTATATCGATAATATAAAAAACGGGCTGGAAAGTAAAAACAAGGTAATAAGGTATTATTCAGCATTTAAATTAAGTTATTTTAAGGATGGGGAAAAATTTCTCGCGGTTCCGGTATTAATGGAAATTTTAAAAAAAGAAAGAGATGAAGAGCTAAGGGAAAGGGCAAAGATAGCCCTTCTTAGAATCGATCCTTATCTTCTGAGGGAAATAAAAGATGAGGAAAGTAAAATAAAAATGCTGAGGGTAGCAATATTCAAAAGGAGCACAGGGAAACAGGAACTTTCAATTAAGATCCCCCTTGAACTTGCCAACCTCGCTATACAGGCAATATCAAAACCAGATTCTAAAGTAAAGGGTGATGTTAAAATAGATGGGAAAAGGATAGAGGGCGGGAGTTTAAACGAGGTCTTCCAGAAATTTTTGAACATGAAAAAAGCTGAGTTATTGGAAATTTATGATGAGGACGAAATTATTAAAATCTGGATAGAATAGGAGGGATTATGAAAAAAATAAAATGCAAAAAAATTTTAATGATTTTTCCATTAACTCTGATCCTCATATTCCCTTCTTATGCAATTTCCTCAGACAGAGATGATTTGAAAGTGATAAAAAAGGTTGTAAAAGCTGAAGATTTTTCGATTTCATCAAAATCACTGAGGGAGGCAAAATGGCTCTACATTAGCGTTATAGAAAAAAATAAACTGAATAGAGAGGATGTTAAAATAAGAATCTTTATCCCTTTCCTTGAGACGATTTTAAAATCAAGCAAGAAATGCAGGATTAAAAGTGAAAAGAGGGAAATCGACCTCAGGGATATTATGGAAGATCTCAAAAGTATCGGTTCAATGGAACTATTTCTCCTGGAAGATGACAACTCAATCGTTAAAATATGGTTAGAGTGATATATTAAAGATTTTTCAGGTTTTAAACCCTTCAAGCAGTCATCGCAAGAATTCTCAAAAAGAAATTACACAGCCAATCGATTGTTTTCCATGAAAGAATTCAAGCTCGTGTTAGATCAAAATTCAATGTCTCTGAAATATCGCACTGGTTAGATCATAATTTCTGTCTCCCAAATTAACCCTCTTTCTCATACCCTTA
>JBBIMS010000223.1:0-3818 GCA_037444285.1 Candidatus Aminicenantota bacterium
AATAATCTTTTAATTTTATGAACATTTCTGTAAACTTAACGCCGAGAATTCCTTCAATCGAATCTATCAGGGAAATGAATATTCCTATCCTGTCCTTCAAGGAATGCCCTCCCTTTATGAGCTCAGTCTTTGTTGATATGAGTCTTCCATCCCTTCCGAATATCTCTATACCCAATAAAGAGGGAATACCTTTTTCTTCCATTTCTTCCTGCGTAAGATAATACAATAAAAAAATTACAATTTCAACAAAACTATTTCTTTAGTTTTAAAAGGCAAATTACAAGCCAAACCCGTCGATTTTTTCACCGCAGAAGGAGCAGGAACCATCCTTTATTTTGTAGCTCAAAATGGAGAATCCGTATCTTTCAATAATCTCTTTCTTGCATTTTGGACAGTAAGTATGTTCTCCTTCATCTCCTGGAATATTTCCAGTGTAAACATATTTTAAGCCATTTTTTAAACCAATTTCCCTTGCCTTTCTAATTGAGGAATTTGGTGTTGGGGGTATATTTTCCATTTTGTAATGGGGGTAGAATCTACTTATATGCCACGGAGTTTCTGGTCCGAGTTCCTTCATTATAAAATTTGCTATGTCAGAGAGTTCTTCCTTTGAGTCGTTTAAATTGGGAATGAGAAGGGTAGTAACTTCAACCCATATTCCCAGTCTTTTCATTAATTTTAGAGAGTCCAGAACTCCCTCAAGTCTTGCTCCTGCAATTTTGTGATAAAATTCCCTCCTGAAAGATTTTAGATCTACATTTGCTGCGTGGAGATATGGTGATATTTCTTTGAGAGCCATTTCAGATATGTATCCATTTGTTACAAAAATGTTGTAAATTCCATCCCTGGAAGCGAGCTTTGAGATGTCATATGCCCATTCGTAAAAAATAGTTGGTTCTGTATAGGTGTAGGATATACTTTTACACTTTCTTTCCTTTGTCAATCTTACAATTTCTTCAGGGAGAAAATAATCTTCCCTTTCATCTATTTTTCCCTCTTCAAACCTGCTCTGGGAAATTTCCCAGTTCTGGCAGTTCAAACATCGGAAATTACACCCTACTGTGGCTAAAGAAAAGGTTTTTGTCCCTGGAAGGAAATGGAATAGTGGTTTCTTCTCAATAGGGTCAACATTCAGGGCTATTGGTTTTCCCCATACAAGGGTATAGAGGGTGGAGTTTTTGTTGATTCTAACTCCGCAGACTCCGAGTTTATAAGGATAAATTACACATCTGTGCCTGCAGAGCTCGCAGCGGATCTTCCCATTTTCCAGCCTCTCCCAGAACATTGCTTCCTTCATTCCACAACTCCTGAGGAGATTGTTTTAGATTCAGGATGAAATCTTGAAATCATTGACTCTGTGAAATTGAGGATGGTGTTTATAAGTTCAGATGATTCTTCACTCCTCAAAAAAACCAGGGTGAGAGAACTTTTTGTTTCGCTACTCACAGATGCTCTTTTAGAATCCGATGAAGGATTTCCAAAGGGACCTGATTCGTCGCAAACAACGATTTTTCCTTCAAGGTTTATCCTTCCTTTCCCTATTGTTTCATATCCTTCTCCCTTTCTTCCTATTCTTATCTCTATAGAATCCTTTATTTTTTCTATGTCGTATAGCCCATAGGGTGAAAGGAAATTGAGAGAACAAAAATTAATTGTATCGACAATGGAATTTATAAATGGAAGTTGATCTTTTAGAGCTCTTCTAAAAAGAGCCTCTGAAGATGGCCTATCCTTTGTTGGATCAATACCAATTTTTTTATAAATTTCCCTTGCTCCTTCAAGCCCTTTAATAGAGGATGGAGAAGATTTGCTGTATCTTATCTTAAGATTATTGCAGAGTTCTTGAATCATTATTTTTAATTCATCAGGAGTTTCTGAGACTCTTAAGTTTCCGGTCAATATGAATCCAATTTTCAGAATGCCAGAAAGTTCTTTTCCAATCTTAATCTTCACTTCTTCTCCTTCAGCTTTCTCAAAATATTCTCGATTTTTATTATATCATCTTTTTTAAGTTTCAGACCTCCATATCGGACTTTATAGTAAAGGTCAGTTATAAAGTAAATATCATCAATTTCAAAGAAATTTCTTTTTACCCTCTCGAAAAACTCAAAGGGAGTTTCATGTTCCAAGATGGAAAAACCCTTTGACTTTGCAATTTTTAGAAATCTATTGTAAAAACTTACTGGAGACACCTTTCTCGGTCTATACTCCTTTTCCTCTTCATCCTCTACTTCCTTCTTCTTCCTTTTGGCTAAAATATAAATTATGGGGAATAAAGGAAGAAGGAATAGAACCAATAGATATTTTATTTTCTCAACTCTTTTAAGAAATTCCCTTAAATTTTCGTAAAGTCCAAAATATATTGTTATCTGTCTCTGGGGCGAGTAGGTTACAAAATTTCTGTCCCACCAGAACTGAACAGTGTCCCAGGCATCTCTTAATTTTGTAAAGAAACTCCTTTTATAGCTTGCTGCTATAGAAGGAGTTGGATCAAAAGCCATCCATCCTTTCCCTTTTATGTAAACCTCAACCCAGGAGTGGGCATCTTTTTCCCTTACCACATAATATCCACCAGTTGGATTGAAATCCCCCCTTTTGAATCCATTTACAACTCTCGAAGGGATCCCGAGATGTCTCAAAAGGACTGCCATTGAGGAAGCAAAATATTCACAATGCCCTTCTTTCCATTTAAAAAGAAAATCCTCAACAGGGTTTTGAGAAGGGGGGAGGTTCAGAGAATATCTAAATTCTCTTTTGAACCATTCCTCAATTTTTCTGGAAATAAGCTCGTTGTCCTTTAAATCACCAGCTATCTCCTTTGCAAGCTTAAAGATGTTCTGATTAAATTCAGAAAGTTGAAGAAATGGCTTTAAATCTGTTTCCTCAAAAGGTATTATCTTTGGGGAACTGTTCCTGAACTCAACAGTGTAAGTTCTTTTTGTGTAAGCCCCAAATGGTGAGGAGATTGTGCCATTGGCATCCTCCTTCACAACCCTTATCCCTCTAATCCATTCAAGGTTGTAAGGAAGAAATAAAACATCTGTTCCGATTGGCTCGAGATTTACAATCGCAATTGTTCTTTTCTCTTTATGCCTTTTCTTTATTTCATTTCCCTTAGAAGCCATAATTGTGGATGACCATCCTTTTCCGTCAAAATGGTTATAGCCCTTTCCTCTCCAGAGATGGTCAGCTGGTATCTCCCTTGAACCAACTGTCAAAACTCTCATAACAATCCTGTTATTTTCTATTATTGTTCCAATGTCACCAAGATTTACGCTCTCTGTAAAACCGGAAACAAGGGGTGGGTTTGCGCCAATTAAAGTTCCAAAGCCGATTCCAAGTCTTGGAATTGTGAAGAATATTAAAGGAGAAGCAAGAAATACAATAATTGTTGAAAAAAGGGATATTCTTATAAGTGATGAAGAGACACTTTTTCTTATTCTGAAATTCCCCTTGTAAAGGGAGAGGAGAGTGAGGGAGAAGATGGACAGGAAGACAAAAACAAAAAAGAGAATGAGAAAGGAGAGATTGGGGCTTATTGAGCCTGAAGAGGAGAGCGTTAAGAAGGAGAATAACAGGATTAAAAAATAATCCTTTTCATTCTTTGGTGTTAAGAGTCTGTGAAGGGTCAGGAGAATAAGGAGATGATTGCCTGAATAGAGCAGATTTCTGCTTATTACTGAAATATCTATAAGGAAAAAAAGTGTAAAAAATATTGATAAAGCGAGGGAAGTTGATGGTTTGATCCTTTTATCATTTACAAACATCCAAATCCCAAAAATAATGAGAAAGGAAAATACAAGGGAAAGGATTGGAAT
>JBBIMS010000224.1:0-2418 GCA_037444285.1 Candidatus Aminicenantota bacterium
CATTGATACAGGAGTATCATTCAATGAAGGTATTGAAGGATATGGTAGAAGGTGGGAATAGTTTCTGGGATGCGGTATGGAAGAGGTATTTGAAGCATGAGTTAAACATATTTCAGCTTGAGGAGATAATAGAAGGGAGGCTGAAGTTTTCAGGGGGGACTCTCAAAGGACTTCTTCCATTGTTTCATATTGAGGAGAGGGATTATAAGAGGTTCAAGGACTTTCTCAGGAATCAGGGTATAACAAAAAAGAGACTTGTTGAGAAGATAAACAAAAAAGCGAGTCACAGCTCGCTTAAGGCGAGGTACAGCTCGCCTGATAAATAGCCTTTATCATAAAGGCTTTTCACGAATTTTCTATGAAAATCTGAAAAATAAAGCGAGTCAGAGCTCGCCTTTCTAAAACTCCAGAAATCCAAAAACCCTCTCCAGAAGCCAATCTCAATTCTGGCATAGATCTTGATATAAGTTTCATATGAAAGGTTTGAAGGTGAACGGAAAGGAGGTGAAAGTCAGAGAATGGCATGATTTTTTGAAGTATTGGCAAAAGGGCAAGAGGAATTACTCAAAAGCCTCTAAAAGAGGCTGAAAGGAGGAGAAGTTGTGATGATAAATCCGTCTTTCAGTTCAATAAACAAAATCGGCTGTTATCTTTGTTATTTGTGCAGTAATTACATTGTTCTTATTGCAAGTGTATCAACAGTGGAAAGCTGAAATTTAGGAGGCGAATCATGCTAAAGCCTATTTTTAGTGCGATGAGTCCTTTTCAATGTATAGTTGTTTGTGGAGGATGCTCTTCCTGTCCATGGGTTACCATTTCAGCTGCTACGGCTACTATTATAGCATGGATAGACCAAAATTAAGGAGGTGAAGCTATGCTAAAACCATCTTTCTCACCACTGTTAGGTCTGTATTGTGGTGTGTGCGGGATTTGCGGAGCCTGCGGAGCATGCCCTCTTGGCATAATTCCATCTTCGGCAGCTTTTGTAGCCGTTGATGCTCTGTTCGTTTTTCTGGAATAGTTGTGCTTGTATCGGTGCTTATCTGGCCTGCACACTGTTATACCCACGAGGAGGGGAAGATTCTTCCCCTCCTTATTTTGAGAGCAGGAGGAAAAAAATGGAGCATTTTTTTTATTTAAATAAATATCCTGTATTAGAAGATGGTGTATCAATCCATTTATCCCCGAGAGAAGGATATTTATATATATACAATTATGAAAATCGCAGTGAAAGAAAAAGTCATAAAAATTATCTTTCTTTTTCAATAAATGAAGCTGCACAGGATCTTTTAATGCGATTCAAAGGCAAAAAATCACTTCGTGACATTATAAGAGAGTTAACAGATGGAGAAGAAAACTTTACCAATTCTATCCCTATTGTTATAAAATTTATTCAGGATTTAACAAATTTTGCTGGTTTTAAGTTTATAAAATTCTTAGATAACCCCATAGAGAGGGAGAAGCAATTGGACATTACTGGAAATAGGGATTTTATTTTCCCCGTTCATGCCACTTTAGAACTTACTGACAAGTGCAACTTCAAATGCAACTACTGTTACAGAGAATCTGATTCTACCAAAAGAACTTTTTTAGAGAATTCTTTAGAATTTCTTGATGAGCTATATAGAATAGGTATTAGACATGTAGAGTTGTCAGGGGGTGAACCTCTTTTACATCCTGCTATTTCTGAAATATTGCAATTCCTTGGGGAGAAATTTAATCTTATTGCTCTTTTAACAAATGGAGCTCTGATAAAAGAGAAAATTCTTGAGATAATTAGGCAGTTTAAAAATAAATTTGTTATTCAAATTTGCTTAGATGGTCCAACACCTGAGGATGTCGATAGAATAACAGGTAAGAAAGGTGCTTTTAAGAAAATAACTAATGCTATACAATTGGTTTCAAAATACTCTTTGCGATTACGTGTAGGAATGGTTATAGATTCTCCAGCAAAGATAGAAAAAATGGAAGAAACTCTACTTCTAGCAAAAGCACTTGGTGCGACATGGTTTGTGGTTAATCCTGCAATAAATATTGGAAGAGGGAAGGAGATAAATCTTACCTTTAGTGAATCTGAGGCTAAGAGATTCTCCTCTTTATTATTGGAATTAGAAGAAAAATACAAAGGGTTTTTTGTATTGAATCCTGAAGGTGTATTAAGCGAGCTTGAAAAAAGCCACAATTGTGGTGCTGGACATCGAACAATTACGATTGGACCAGATAAAAAAATTAGGCCTTGTCCTATGTTTCCTGAGGAGTTTGGCGTTCTTTGTGATCTTAAGAAAATCCCTGTAACTGAAGCTTTCAAAGGTTCTTTTACCGAAATATTTTATCGCCTTAAATCACCCAACATGGAGGTTTGTGGTGAATGCCCTTATATTTTTTATTGCATGAATTGCTTCTCTCGTGGATTGATAA
>JBBIMS010000224.1:2466-3804 GCA_037444285.1 Candidatus Aminicenantota bacterium
AAGAAGTGAAGGAGTTGGGAGAAAAAGTTTTTAAAAAATGGCTTCAACAGTAATAAAATTAAATAATATTTCTAAAAGGTTCAAGAATATTTTAGCATTAAATAATATTTCTTTTGAAGTTAAAAAAGGTAATGTGTTTGGATATTTAGGGCCTAATGGAGCTGGGAAAACTACTACTATTAGAATTTTGCTTGGACTTTTGCAACCCGATAATGGAAGTTATGAAATTATGGATGGAGAAGGGAATCTTCTTCCAAAGGAAAAAATAGGGTTTGTTCTTGAATCAGAAGGACTTTTCGAAAGACTTACTGCTTCCCAAAATCTTTACTTTTTTGGAAAGATTTATAAAGTAAAAGACCTTAAAGAAAAGGTTCCGAGCATCTTAGAGTTGGTTTCTATTAAAGATGATAAACAATATGTGGGAACATTCTCGAAGGGGATGAAAAGGAGATTAGCATTGGCAAGGGCTTTATTACATGAGCCTGAAATTCTAATCTTGGATGAACCTACTACAGGACTGGATCCTTTAGGACAAATGGAGATTCACGAGATTGTAATCAATCTCTCTAAAGAAAAGAATGTTACAGTTTTTATGAGCTCACATAATCTCGATGAAGTAAAAAAGTTATGTAATTCATTTGCAATACTTTATAAAGGAGAGCTCAAATTTTTGGCAGGTATGGAAGAAGTCACAAAGATGGGAAAGTCGTTAGAAGAGTTATATCGACTATTTGTAAAAGAAAGTTCATGAAGACATATAATTTACGCTATCTTATGTGGAAGGATTATCAGGAGCTATTTTTAAAAAATATCAGACTAATTTTATTTTCCATCTTTTTATACACCATAATATTAATTTTTGCTCTTCATCCCCTTATTAGGACAATAGAGCAAGATATATTTCTCAAAAATAGTATTTCAACACTAATGTTAAACTATACTCTCATTTTGGTTCCTTTTATGTCAATTTTCTTAATTGGTTCAGCTTTTTTTAGAGAGTCATTTTATAAAGAAAAGATTAGCAGAACTTTGGAAAACCTTCTGGCAACCCCATTAGATATTCGAGAGATTTGGATGAGTAAAATATTTGTGGTATGTACGATGTCTTATATCATGTTTATTATTATTAGTCTTTTAACTCTTTTATTTCTACTGGTTTTAAATAGTCCAAGTTTTCTTAAACTTATTGATTTTGTATCACTTTTTAATTTCTTCTTTGTCTCTCCTTTGTTTTCATTCTCGGTATTGGGATTTTTGGGATATCTTGAGCTTTTCTTAAAACATGCAAGTCAAATTGCACTTTTCCTCATATTTCCTCTATTCTTTTCTATAAAGTTC
>JBBIMS010000225.1:0-3775 GCA_037444285.1 Candidatus Aminicenantota bacterium
CAAAAATATATGAAATTACAGGTGGTTTTCCAAGAGAAATAATAAAAGTTTGTGTCTCACAATAATTTCTGGTTTATTCCTTTTGCTGATTCTTTCTATATATTGGGGATATAGGAATTTTTTAAAAATAAAAGATTTGATCAAAACAAATCAGGATTTGATGAGAGTTATCAGGGAAAAAAGTTTCCAAAAAATACAAAAAAATATGGAAGGGGAATCTCTCTCTGATTTCACTATTAAAACAATTAAAAATCAAAACATATTCATTTCTAAAAAGGACGAAGCTCTTCTTATTTTTATAGATTTGTCCTGTGGCGTGTGCATTGACTCCTTGATAGAGATTTATAAAAAAGTGGGAGCTTTAAAATCTGGATTAAAAATATTTGCGATTGGGCTCAGTGACGAGGAAAAGTTAAAAGAATTGGAAAGAAAAATTCAACTTCCCATTTTCTTTGCTCAGGATACATTCTCTCAACTTCACAGAAAATTTAAAATAAAGGGATCACCGAGCATGGTTTACATAAAATATGGAACCATAAAATTAATTGCTGATCCGTTTAACCTTGAAGTTAAACTGCTTGAATTAGTGGATATTTTAAAAAAATCTGAAGAAAAATGATTGGAATTTTATATCTTTCTTTTAAGAAAATTTTTAGAGTCAACAAAGTTGTTATTTTATTTCTTTCCTTTTCCTTCCTTTCCCTCCTTTATCTTTCAATTTATACAAAGGATTTTCCTTCCAACTTTAAGTTCCTGAACTTAGCCATCTCCTATGCATGCCTTCTCCTTACAGGAGGTCAACTTAGAGATGAGATGGAGAGCGGTTTTCTGGATGTAATAATTCATAGGATCAGTAAAGAGAGGATAGTTATGGGAAAATTCCTCACTGTCTTCCTCTTCTCTTTCTTTATTTATCTTCTTCTATTCACAATCATAGTCATTTCCCATTTTATTTTTGGAAATATTGATGAGTTTAAAACTTTGTATAAAATGGCTTTTAAAGGTTTTGCTGTTACAGTTTATTTAGTCTCTATTGGGCTATTTCTTTCGTTGTATCTGAAAGGATATTTCAATTTTGTCTTTGTATTCTTTATGGAATTTGCTTCCCTAATATTTATGGATCTCTTTAATTTAATTGAAAATTTTGGAAAACTATCGCCTCCCAAAATACTCCTTATATCTTTATTCTTTCCCCACTTCCCTTACACTTCAGATAATATTTTTGTTTTTTCAGGTCTTCTCATGCTTTCTTTTGTTTTCCTTTTTCTAACAATAAATTTGTTCAAAAGAATGGAAATAAAAAGAGGGTAAGGAATGCTCAAAGTTGAGAAGCTTGAAAAATCTTTTTCTGATGGTCTTTTTAAGAAGAAAAAGGTTTTGGACAGGATCTCTTTTGGATTAAGCCCTTGCAAAATCACTGGTTTTCTCGGTCCAAATGGAGCTGGAAAAACAACCACTATAAAAATAATAATGGGACTTCTAAAAACTGATAAAGGAAAGATAGAATTCAATGGTGAAGAAATTAATGACAAGACAAGGAAGAAATTAGGATATCTTCCAGAAACTCCCTCTTTCTATCCTTATTTAAAGGTTGAAGAGTTCCTTTATATTATCGGAAAAGTTTCAGGCCTTAAAGATGAATTCATTTATAAAAAAATTGATGAACTCTCCACCCGATTATTTTTAAAGGAATTTCTCCAGAAACCCATAAAGACTCTCTCAAAAGGAACATTGCAGAAGGTGGCATTTTGCCAAGCTTTAATTGGAGATCCTGAAATGATTATACTGGACGAACCTTTTTCAGGTTTAGACCCAATAGTTATGGATGAAATCAGGAATTATATTTTTAGCTTAAAAAAAGAGGGGAAAACAATACTGATCTCCTCCCACATGCTTTCTGAGATGGAGAGAATCTGTGATGATGTTGTTTTAATAAATCAGGGTAGGATTGTGCTTTCCGGTAATATATCAAAATTAAAGGAAAAGTGGAGGATAATAAGAGCTTTAAAAAATGAGAAAATGAAATCCTTTCTAAAAGATTTTAAAATTGAAGATTTTGCAAGAAATATAATTGCTGATGAAAGGGAAACCCTCAATTTGATAGATTTGAAATCTCTTGAACCTTTGCTATCAAAAATAGATTTGCCATCCCTTGAGAGTATTTTCCTTGAGGCAGTAAAATTTTTTAATTTTTTAGGAAATACTCCCTAAAGAAATGTTCTTTCTCCGTCTTCCCCTTTAAAGAATATCAGAGCTTTAAATTTGCTCACTTGACATTTCTTTTCTGAGGGTTTACACTAAAAACACTATGAAAATAAATAAAGTAGTGCTTATTGAGCCCCGTCCTGCGGGTATTAATGTTTACTCAAAATTTAAGATCCTCAGGCTTGGGCTCCCGATTATTGCTTCGGTATTAAAGGGAAAAGGTATCGAGACTAAAGTCTATGTAGAAGACATTGCAGAGGTCGATTGGAAAGAAGTTGAAGAGGCGGATCTTGTAGGAATCTCATCTACTACATCTACTGTTCTTGGAGCATTTTCCATAGCTGAGAAAATTAAAAAAATGGGAAAATTTATTGTTATGGGTGGAGCCCATCCAACCTTTGAACCTGATGAATGTCTGAAATACTGCGATGTTGTTGTTAGAGGAGAGGGGGAAGAGACAATTTCAGAGTTGATAGATGTTTTGAGGGAAGAAAGACCCCTGAATGGGATAAAAGGGATTTCCTTTAAAGATCAAGAGGGGAAGATTTTCCACAACCCTTTCAGACCCTATATAACGGATATTGATAAAATACCTGATCCTGATTTTTCGGTTGTGAAAGGTTTCGAGAAGGTAAGTGTTTTGCCCATATCAACTTCAAGGGGTTGTCCATTTTCCTGTGAATTCTGTTCTGTAACAACTCTTTTCGGAAGGAAATACAGAGTAAGAAGCGCAGAGAAAGTAATTGAAGAGTTGAAAAAATATTATCCAAAGAAAAAATATGTCTTCTTTATCGATGATAATTTTACAGCAGACCCTAAAAGGACAAAGGAGCTTCTGAAGAGAATATTGGATGAGAAGCTGAAGATAAAATGGTCTGCTCAGGTCAGGGTTGAGAGTGCTCTTGATGAGGAGCTCCTTAGACTCATGGGGAAGTCCGGATGTCACACAGTTTACATAGGGTTTGAATCAATTAATCCTGCATCCCTTGCAGAGGTTCACAAAAATCAGATGGTTTCTATTTACAAGGAGGCTGTCCGCAGATTTAGAAAGAATGGGATCAAGGTTCACGGGATGTTTGTTTTT
The DNA here is from genome assembly GCA_037444285.1 of Candidatus Aminicenantota bacterium. Taxonomy (GTDB): domain Bacteria; phylum Acidobacteriota; class Aminicenantia; order JBFLYD01; family JBBIMS01; genus JBBIMS01. The sequence continues at coordinate 3,290 of JBBIMS010000225.1, forward strand.
GGATTTGACAATGACGACAAATCAATTCTCAGAAAAACTGTTGATTTCGCAATAAAGGCAAAAATTTCCACAATCCAGTTTCTTGTTCTCACTCCAATACCAGGCTCCAAACTTTACGAGAAGATAAAATCATCAGCAAGGCTGATAACAAATCAATGGAGTAAGTTCGATGGGCATTTTGTAGTTTACAAACCCATAAAACTTAGCGCCTACGAGCTTCAGAAAGAGGTAATCAAGGGGATGAAGAAGTTTTATTCAATATTTTCTCTAATCAGAGCCTTTTTGACGACAAAGCCGTCAAAAACCCTTTTTACAGAGGCGATTTTCAGAATTTATGGAAATCTTACCATAAAGAAATGGCTAAGGGATAAGAAAAACAAAATTTATATAAAATTCTTAGAACAACTGGAAGAGCGATATAACAACTCTCTCAGTCTCAACGGCTCTTCCTGAGAACCTTTAAGATCTTGAGGAGTTGGCTTGGGA
>JBBIMS010000226.1:0-3764 GCA_037444285.1 Candidatus Aminicenantota bacterium
CCTTTTGTCAGTGTAAGAAAGCTTCAGAAAGTCGATGGTTTGGGCTATCTCCCTTCTCAGATCATTAAAGCCGATCTGGATCAATGGCTGAATAACCGCAGGTGAAATCCCATCAACAGAGTTCCCTCTCTTCAGACTCTCTGCTTTCTCAAAGGTCAAGGAAAACTCCTTCTGAATCAAATCTGTAAAGTAATTTCCACCTAAGGAAACATCCCTTATCAGAAGAGGGACACCACCAGCTACTATGTTGATATTAGTAATAGAGGCACCAATATTAATAAGAATAACCACCCTATCCCTGTACATCTCGTAATTTGTCTCAAAAGCGTTTTGAAGGGCAAGACCATCCACATCCATAAGGGCAACATTCCTTCCAGCCTGAACAATTGCAGCGGTATAAAGATTTATTCTGTCCTTTCTTGCTGCAGTCAGTATTATTTCCATCTTACCTTGTTCAGGAGAGGTACTCAAGATAAAATAGTCAAGATTAACTTCTTCAATTGGAAGGGAGATATGGTGCTTTGCTTCCCATTGTATTGATTCCTCAAGCTCCTCAGGACTCATTAGAGGCAGAACTATCTTCTTAATGCTCACAGCACTTCCTGAGATTGAGGTTGCAACATTATTATTCCTTATCTTCAGCTCCGCAAAAAGCTTCTTTATAGCATCAGATACAGCTGTGGAATCCATAATTGTCCCTTCCACAATAGCCTGATGAGGTAGTGGTTCATAGCCAAGGGCTGTCAATTCATAAACTTCTTCATGCTTCTTTGTTCTTGAGCTAAGTTCTACAAGCTTTATCGCACTGGAACCCAAATCTAATCCTACCAAATTCTTCTTTTTCCCCATACCAAACACATCAAATCTCCTTCATTTCATTATTCTTATTTCTTTGTATCAGAAAAAAAACCCCTTGTCAAGTGTTTCTTAATTTCGGGGGTCAAATTAGCCTCAATAGTGCATAAAAAGGGATGATAGACTTATCATGGAGTCAATATTTTCAGTCATTTTTGAGCCCCTCCCCAAAAATCAAACTTGTCTTTTCTATTTCTTTCATTCCTCCATTTTATTTCTTTCTCTTTAAATCTTGGTAATTTAGATATTGCATCAAACCAAACCTCGGCCATCAGCTGATAGCCCAATTCATTGGGGTGATTGTGACCTGAGTAAAGGGCTCTCCATCCACCTTTTTCCTCGGGGTAGCTCATGAAAGCGTTATACTGGTCAACAAGAGGTATCTTATATTCTTCCGCTATCTGGATTATAAATTTATTTATCTCCTCTATTCTCGGATTCAGATACTCTGCCCAGAAAGCCTTTGGTATTATGTTGGCAATCAATGGTTTCATTTTGTAGGATAATGAAATCTTGATCATTTGCCCAAGGTTTATAGCGGTAAACCAGGCAGGATAATGCCAGACATCATTTGTTCCTTCCATAATTAAAATATAAAGAGAAGGATCTTCCTCTATAACCCTTTCTATTCTTGAAAGCCCTGCCACAGTATCTTCTCCAGGAATGCCCCTGTTTAAAACCTTTATATCTTTTGAATATTCCTCCCGAAGAAGCCTCTCAAGCCTTGGCACATATCCTTCTGCTTCAGGTTTATAGTCAACCATTCCATATGTAATGCTGTCACCAAAGGCGATGAAAGAGTTAATATCCATTTCAAAGAACTCTTTCCTATCTTCCCTTTTATGAAGGGAAAACTCTCTCCTGCTCTTCAAAAAAACTTCCCCCCTTTCATAACTCTTCCATTTAATATCAAAGGGTTCAACGGATATGGAAGGCTCTATATCCTGGAAGTTGTTATCAGTTATCCTTTCAACAGGTGCAAAATTTGAACCACCCCATTTTGTAAGATAGATTTCCCAATCGTCCCCATCAAATCCAGCCCATGCTATCCATACCATTCCATTTCCATCCCTTTTAGCAGAAACATAAAAAGATGGTGATTTGAAGAAAGAGTCAAAATTTAAAAAATTATTTCCGAGGAAGGAATAGAAGATTCCATATGGAGAGGGGATTAGTAAAAGAACTTTTCCTGAATTATCCTCTTCAGCCGCAGGACTTGAAAGCTCAAAGGGTAGATCAAGGATATACTGGGTAAATTTTTGATTGGAATAAAGGATAAGGGACTGAACCTCCTTATTCCGATTCACCCATACTACAGAAGGTGAATTTTTGTAAAAGAAAAGATAGGGATCATAATTGTTTCCAGGAAAGTTCTCTGAAAGATTTTTAATTTGAGTAATTCTTTCAGCTCTTTTCTCAATCAGAAAGATTTCATTTCTGCCATTGACAGGTAAACTCTTAACGCTTAACAGTTTTTCATTTTCTGAGAATAAAGGAAGGACAAAAAAGGACAAAAATAAAAAAGCTCTCAGTATAAATGACATCTCACATACCTCTCATCTATAAATTTTAATTCTGGAACTGATAATTTGCAAAGTTCTATTTTAAAATCGCATTGCGCAAAAAAGGGACAACCTTCTGAAATTCTCTCCCATCTTTCTTTCAGGTCTGGAAAGAGAAGGAATTTTGTGTAAGGATGATAGGGGTTCTCTAAGATATCTATTCTTCCACTCTCCAAAATTAAGCCTTTATAAAGAATAACAATGTAGTCAGTAAAGGAATTTATACTCTGTAAATCGTGGGTAATAAAAATCCATGCCATTTTATTCTTTCTTTTATAATTTAGAAGGATTGAAAGAAGCCGATCTTTTACCACAGGATCAAGAAAAGAAAAGGGTTCATCAAGAATTAAAAGGGAAGGAGAGACTGAAAGCGCCCTTGCAATAGCTATTCTCTGCTTTTCTCCTCCGCTCAACTCTTCAGCTTTTCTTTTTTTAAGAAATCTTTCAATCTCTAATAAATCCAATAGATAATCAATCCTTCCCTCCCTTTCTCTTTGAGAACAGATGGAATAATTTGAAAGGGGCTCCTTCAATAAAAACTCAATACTCTTTTTGGGGTTGAGACTCCTTCCTGGATCCTGAAACACAAGCTGAACCTCTTTCCACAGAGTTTTTCTTTTTTTGGAACTATCAATAATCTTATCTTTAAAAATAACATCCCCTTCAGTAGGGTTTTCGAGAAAGGAGGCTATCATTGCAAGGGTTGTTTTTCCTGAGCCAGATTCTCCAATTACTGAAATTATAGATTCATCTTTAACGGAGAAACTCACCCCATCAAGGGCTTTTACAGATCTCCCTGCTCCTTTGTAATATTTTTTAACATCCCTGAAACTTAAAATCTCACTCATAAAGCCAGCACCTTACCTCTCTTCCATATTTTTCAAATAGAGGCGGCATTTCCTCACACTTTTTCATTTTTGATAAGCAGAAGGAAGAGAAGAAGCAAGATTTGTCATTCTCTATTCTTTTAAAATTATATTTCAATGAAGATTTTCCGAGGAGAAGGGATGTGTAGGGATGGAAGGGTTCCAAGAATATATTTTCAGTTTCACCGACTTCTAAAATATGACCTTTGTAAATAACAGCGGTTTTTTCAGTTATTCCCTTTAGCAAATCCATTTTATGGGTTACAAAAACAAATCCCATTTCTTTGAGGCTTTTCAATTTCATAAAGAGATTGATTATCTGTTTCTCGTGAACCTTGTCGAGGGATGATGTTGGCTCGTCAGCAAGGATAAACTTTGGCTCATGAAGGAGAGCCATCCCTATTCCTATTCTCTGAAGCATTCCTGAGCTTAACTGAAAGGGGAACATTTTCACCCATTTTTCTGATTCCTCAAGCCCTGC
>JBBIMS010000227.1:0-3759 GCA_037444285.1 Candidatus Aminicenantota bacterium
TAAAGAGGTCAGCATCCTTACCTATTTCAAGGGAACCAACCCTATTTTCAAATCCAAATATTTTTGCAGGATTTAATGAAAGAGCTTCTATTGCTTTTGAATGGGGTAGACCGAAGGCAACAGCCCTTGCAGCGTGATATGTAAGATCTTTTGCAATTGCAGGACTCCCTCCTGAAGAGAAACAAAAGAGAACACCCGCCTCGTATAGTTTTAAAGGATTTGTAAATGGTGCATCGTAGCCATCCTCTGGCTCGGAAGGAAAGGTGTAAAGATCTCCAAGTATAACAGGGATCCCAGCTTTTTTGATTTTGTCAGCAACCTTAAATCCCTCAGAGCAACCTTTAAATATTGCTTTAATCTTTTCCTCCTGGACAAACTTGATTGCAAGCTCAATATCCTTTGCTTTTTCCACAGATATTATGACCGGGATTTCTCCATTTATAACAGGTTCAAGGGCATCAAATTTCCTGTTGCTTGGAGGCATTGAAATTTTCGGGTTTGAAAGAGCAAGCTTCTTAATTTCAAGATATCTCCTTGCATCTTTAAAATAATTCTTCAACTCCTCAACAAGTTTTGAAGCAGCCTCTTCTTGGCTTGTAGCCTGTTCTCTACCTTCAGCCCTTCCGAATCTTGGTGTTACTGGAAAGTTTATAACTGAAGTAGCCACTTCTTTCAAAGCCATTTCAGGAAATGTCCATCCATTCATTTTTACCAGTGCTGTAAGACCTGGCATTGTCCCTCCCCTCGGAGAGACAAGGGCAGATGTGGTTCCATTTATTCTGCTTGTTGCGAAATGGACTGAGCTCGGATTTATAGCCCATGAAACACGAAGTTCAGGATTAAATTTACCCGTTTCCTGAACATCAACTGTGCTGGAGATTGATGAGATCTCAATAAGACCAAGATGAGTAAAGCCATCTATAAATCCAGGATAAACAAATTTCCCCTTTGCATCTATCACTTTAACTCCTTCAGGAGCAGCAATTTCTTTACCGATTTCTTTGATTTTTCCATTTTCAATGAGGATTGAACCGTTTTCAATTTTCTCTGATGTTACCGGGATAATTGTGGCATTTTTAATGAGAATTGAATTTTTACTTTCTGCGATCAAAAGGGTTGTAAATACTAAAAATATTGAAATTAATACTATTTTTTTCATATTAACCCTCCTCAAGACTTTTTATTCTTTTTTTCTTCTTTCTTTTTCATCATTTCCTCCCGTAATTTTGCTCTATCAAAGTAAATTTCTCCATCAATTATCGTCATTTCGCATATGGTATATGGATCCAGAGGATGTCTGTTGAATATAGCAAGATCAGCATCTTTACCTTTTTCAATTGTTCCGACCCATTTTTCAATTCCCAGAATCTTTGCAGGGTTGATAGTTATCATCTTTAGAGCTTCAAGTTCAGATAGGCCTCCGAATCTGACCGCCTTGGCAGCTTCTGAAAAGAGTCTTCTCATTCTTTCAGAATCATCTGAGCTCATGGCAACAAGAACACCATCTTTAGCCATCATGGCAGCTGAATAGGGCATTGTGTGGAAGGCTTCCCACTTGTAAGCCCAGAAATCTGCAAAGGTTGAGACTGCAACATTGTATTTGACAAGCTCTTTGGTTATTTTATAACCTTCAAGACCATGTTCAAAACACACAAGTTTAACTCCATATTCATTGCAGAGCTTCATTATGGAAAGCATCTCCTGAGCCTGATAAGCATGACATCTTATCCACAATTTTCCTTTTAGAACATCTGCAATTGCTTCCAGCCTATAGTCCTTTCTTGGAGGAACTGGCTCCTTTCCCTTTTTTTCTTTCCATTCCTTTAACTTCCTGTTATACTCATCCCACTTTCTCATGTAATCCTTAGCTTCTTCAAAAATTTTCCTTATGGATTCTTCGACTCCCATTCTTGATGTTGGGTATCTTGGGGAACCAGCAACGGAAAAATTTGACTGTTTCGGGTTTTCGCCAAGAGCCCATTTTATTGTTTTAGGAGCACCTTTGAAAATCATGTCCTTTGCATTTTTACCCCATCTTAGCTTTAAAACAATCCCTTTTCCGCCGATTGGATTTGCTGAGCCATGCATTGTATGAATAGTTGTGACCCCACCTGTTAGAGCATAGAAAATTGATATGTCCTCAGGATTTATAACATCCTCAACATCAACTTCAGCAGATATTAAGTTTCCTGTCTCATTCACTCCTCCTTCAACTGCAATGTGAGAATGAGAATCAATAATCCCAGGAATCACCCATTTTCCGTTTAACTCAATCACCTTCGCTCCCTTGGGTGCTTGAATCCCCTTTCCTATCTCAAAAATCTTCCCATTTTTAACTAAAATGTCTCCACCTTCTAAATCCTTTCCTGTTACAGTTATTATATTTGCATTTTTTAGAAGGAGGATTTCTTCTGAGTAGGAAAAAATTGAAAGAGAAAATATCAATAAAATTAATATTTTTGTTTTCATTGTTTCCTCCTTAAGGGATTCTTTTCCCTGTAAATTCCATAGAACCCATCTGCCCCTGAACATTTCCTCTCATTGTGTCTCCTTCAACTACTGCTGAAAAGGTTAACTCCATACTCTCCCCTCCAAAGGTTATGGAAAGGGTAAAAAAGATTTCATTCCCTGAAACTTTTCCTCCTGTAAATTCTGTAGTGCCAAGCTGGCTTATTAATTTTCCAGATAAATTAGAGCCTTCCTGCAGAAGCTCAAGACTGAATTGCATGGAGCCCATGGGAGATTCAAGGGAAATTTCCCATTTACCAGAAACATTCACTTGGGGAACTTTACCTTCTTCGGGCTTTTTCTCCTTTATCTCAAATTTCTTTCCATCAACAAAAACATATTTTATCTTGGAATCCTTGGAGAAAATGTTACCTTCAACCAGAATAAGGTTTGCAATTTTGCCAGGCTCAATAGTCCCAAGAGCCCTTGAGAGATTTAGGAAACTTGCAGGGATTAGAGTCAGAGCTTTTAGGGCAGTATCTTCTGAAAGTCCGTTTTCGATAGCTTTTCTGATTCCTTCTAAGAACTTGGATGGTTCATCTGTTTCAAAGGAAGAAAAAGCAAATGGAATGCCTTCAGAAGCTATTTTCGCAGGATTTTTTGGATAAATTTCCTTCTCAGCTCTTTCTTTTTCTTCCTTTCCTAATCTTGAATAAATGCTTGTTACTGGAGCTCTAAACCCCACAGTAAGAATCAGGCGAGCATGGGAGTTCTTTATCTCATTTATAACTCTGAAGGCTCCACTTCCGAGATCGCAAATAAAATAATTAAGTCGGAACTCTTCCCCCAATTTAATTGCTCTTAGAATATCATGCTGATTTCTGCAGAGGAAAACAACAGGTTTCTTTTCCAGAATGAATGGATTAAGAGTCTCGAATTTCTGGTTGTAAGCCTCCCTTTTTATTCCTGACATTTCCTTTTTCCATCTTTCTTTAACCATGTTGTAGTAAAGGGTGTCGGAGAATGTCTGTCTGAGAAAAGCGAAAACCCCCATGAGGGAGTTGGGATAACCTCTTCTTGCTGGCGAAAATCTTATACCGAGAAAGGGATCTACTGGAATAAAGGCACTCTCCTTTCCAGAATCTTTTAGAACAAAAGCTGAAGAGGTTCCTGTAAGAATTCCTTTCTCAGGTATTAAATTAACAACTGTGAATCCGTTGGAATGGAACTTTTCAATGGATGATTTGCTCAAATCAACATAGTCATACGCCTTGATTTCAGGAGTAATACCTCTTTCTTTTTCAGTAGGTT
>JBBIMS010000228.1:0-3756 GCA_037444285.1 Candidatus Aminicenantota bacterium
TCTTTTATCAAATTCCAAGAAAAAAATAAATACCATAATTTTTGCTAGGAGGTTGGTATGAGATAGGGAAAAATAAAGGGGTGTAAGTTAAGGGAAGTGTGGTAGAAGCCACCACAGCCCCCGCTACTGTAATCGGGGACTCTCCACAAATGCCACTGTCCTTAGCCAGATAGGCGATGGATGGGAAGGCGTGGCAGGGGATGATCCGAGAGTCAGGAGACCTGCTTACACCTCATAAGAGAGCCATCTTCGGAGGGAAGAGGGGCTTTAAGCCTGACCGAAGATGGTCAGGTTTTTTTGTTATATAAGGATGGCAAAGATGAAAGAATTTGAAAGAGAAAGAAAAGGCGAGGGCTTGGTGGCAGGAATTTCAATTTTTAAGGAGGTTTAAAGATGCGTTTCTATTTGATCCTTTTTACTCTTTTTTCTCTCCTATCCTCAGCCCTCGCTCAGGAGGAGAGAATTCATGAGTATGTTTTTGTAACTGCCCATCGATTTGAGGAGCTTATAGCAGATGTTCCATTTACAGTAACAATCATCGATGAAAAGGAAATTTTGAATAGTGGATTCAGATCCTTAGAGGAAGTTTTGAGAACTGTTTCAGGAGTTGAAATTGCACAGACAGGCTCAAAGGGTCATCTTTCTTCGGCTTTCTTAAGAGGCTCCAACACAAATCACACTCTTATTTTGCTGGACGGAATTCCCCTTAATGAGCCATCTTCCTACTCCTTTGATCTTTCAAAAATTCCTATTCATTCAGTAGAGAGAATTGAGATTTTAAGAGGACCTCAGAGTGCAATATGGGGAACAGATGCCATTGGTGGAGTGATAAACATAATAACAAAAAAAGGTAAAGGAATCAGGGGAGAGTTGGGATACGGCTCAGACAGAACTATAAACACATCCATTTATGGAAGCTCTGAAATCTCAAAGTTTCTTTTAGGCTCATCCTTTAACTATTTTTCTACGAAGGGCAATTTCGAAAATGACGATTTTAAGTCAAGAGATATTTCCTTTAGAGTGGGAAGAAATTTTGGAGGGGGAGAAATATCAATATTCTGGAGAAGGATCGACTCTGAAGTTGGAATCCCTTTTAACATGGGTGTCCCATCTTTAAAGAGAAGAGAAAAGAGTTATCAGGACATTTTTCACATTCCTTTAAGATGGAAGATTAAATCCAGTGAACTTTCTTTAGATTTTTCTTTTCTTGATAAGAAATATAATTTCAGTGATCCCGAGGATCCATGGGGATATTCAAAATCTTCAACTCATTCAAAAGTTGGAAGATTGAGCATTTATGGAAGAACTCCCCTTTTCAAAACCAATACCATTTTCTGGGGTTTTGAGGGAACAGTCTCAAAGGTATTTGATGAGGGTCCATGGGGTATTAATATTGACTGGGAAAAGGTTAGAGAGAGAGCATTTTTCATAAGTGATTTATGGAAACCCTTTGAAAGATTAGTTCTTGAAGGAGGATTAAGGGCTGGATGGAACAGTCAGTATGGAAGGCATTTGAGCCCAAGAATTGCAGGTTCTCTCCTTCTTCCTGAAAATTTGAGGTTTAGATTGTCATGGGGGAAGGGATTTAGAGCTCCAATTCCCATTGAGTTTGCAGGACCTTTCGGGAACAAGAATCTAAAACCCGAAAAAAGTGAAGGATGGGAGGCAGGATTTGACCAATCCCTCCTCAATGGAAAAATTTTATGGAGCATTATTTATTTCCAGAACAAATTCTCAGACCTCATCTCCTTTGATTACTCCACTTTCAAAATGGCAAATCTGAAATCAGCAATTTCAAAGGGATCAGAACTCACCTTTTCCTTTTTCCCATTAAGAAATCTATCCCTTGAAACTTCATATGGTTATCTAAAAACAGAAGACCAGAATAAAGAACCTCTCCTTAGAAGGCCGAAAAACTCCTTCTCTGCTTGCCTGAAGTGGTTTCCGAGTGATAAATTGAATATTTATATCTTCCACGAAATTAGAGGTAAGAGGAGGGATATCGATGAAACAACTTACCAGTATGTTGAAAATCCATCCTTTGACAGGACAAATCTAAATCTAAGATTTCGGCTCAACAGTCGTTTCTCCCTTTCTTTCGCAGTTTTCAATGCCTTAAACAGGAAAATAGAGGAAGTTTACGGTTATCCCTCTCCTGACAGGAGCATAATTTTTAATCTGGAAGTGAAATAATGAGAAGCCCCTCTTCCCTCCATCTTTTTAAACTTCTATTTTTTGTCCTTAATTTAACGGTTATTGCTCAGGAGAGATTCATTAAAGATTCTCTCGGAACAACATTTGAATTAAAAAATCCTCCTCAAAAAATAGTTTCCCTTTCGCCTGCAATAACAGAAATACTATATTTCATCGGCGCTGGGGGTAGAGTTGTCGGAGTGACAAGATACTGCGATTTTCCTGAGGATGCGAAAAAAAAGGAAAGGGTTGGAGGAATAATTGATATTGATATGGAGAAAATTTTGAGAATCCAACCTGATATAGTTTTTGCAACAAGGGGAAATCCTATTGAGATGATTAAGAGGATGAAGACCCTCGGGATAAAAGTGTTTGCCATTGATACAGGGGAAAAAATTGAAGATATATTTGAGGCAATGAGGAAAATATCCTTACTAACAGGAGATTTTCAGAAATGTGTAGGAAGGATTTCTGAGCTTGAAAATAGAGTAAAAAGAATTCAGAAGAAAGTTGAAGGAGTGAAGGTAAAGCCGAAAGTTTTCTTGAAACTTGGAAGTGAAGGACTCTGGACAGCTGGAAGAAAAACATTCATTAACGATTTAATTTTGAAATCAGGTTGCAAGAACATTGGGGATTTTAAAGAAGGGTGGTTTGAGATAGGCATTGAGACGCTGATAAGTAAGAATCCTGATATAATAATCATTCTCTCAAGGGACAAAGAAGATTTTATATCTACAAAAGAATTTCTTCTCTCCCTTCCGGGATTTTCGACTTTAAATGCTGCGAGAAATAAGAGGATATTCCCCTTAAATGTTAATCTGGTAGAAAGGCCAGGACCAAGGATAATTGATGCCCTCGAAGAGATCTACAGAATCTGTCATAAGGAGAGATGAATTGTCTATTTTCACCAAAGATTTATAATTAAAAATGAGATTTTTTAAACTTTTTTTTATCCTTCCCTTTCTATTCCCATCATATACTTTCCCAGATAAACTTGAAATAAAGGATGAACTGGGAAGGGTAGTTAAAGTTCCAGAGAATGTGGAAAGGATGATTTCCTTACAGCCTGAGATAACAAGAATTATTGTCTCCATTGGATGTGGTGGTAAACTTGTAGGAAAAGACTATTTTGTTCATAAACATGACCATATCTTTTACTCAATTTTCCCTGAAGGGAAAAACCTTCCCCTTGTCTCCCGTTCTGGTGCAGATATAAATCTTGAGCTCATCATAAAGCTTAACCCTGACATAATCTTTGTATCTCCCACAGACTCATGGATGGTGGATAAAATTGAAAAATATTCTAGGATTCCTGTTGTTGCTCTCTCTTCCATGGGGAGCTTTGATAAACTCAAAGAGGAAATGAGGCTTATAGGTTTTATCGCAAAAAAAAGTGAAAGAGTCTCAGAACTCATCAATTATTTCGATTCAAAAATTAAATTTTTGGAAGGGAGGATTTCAGGAGCAGAAAAGAAGCCAAGAGTATACCTTTCCTTCTGGTCTTACCTAATAAGAACGCCAGTCCATTACGAACCTGTTAATGTGGCAGGAGGAATTAATGTT
>JBBIMS010000229.1:0-238 GCA_037444285.1 Candidatus Aminicenantota bacterium
TTGGAGTTGCAAGACCGAGAGCGCATGGACAGGCTATCATTAGCACAGAAATGCAAATCTTAAGAGAAAAGGAGAAGCCATTACCCAGAAAAAGCCAGAGGAAAAGGGAGAAGAGGGCAAGGAGGAGAACAGAGGGGACAAAATATGAAGATACTTTATCTGCAAGCTTTTCTATCGGTGCCTTCGTTCCCTGAGTTTCCTCAATAATTTTTATTATTTGGGAAAGGGCTGTTTCCTT
>JBBIMS010000229.1:251-1776 GCA_037444285.1 Candidatus Aminicenantota bacterium
TCGCTACTACTTTGAGAAAGCCAGTTTTATTAAGTGTTCCCCCTATTACTTCATCTCCTTTTCCTTTTTCTTTCGGGAGGCTCTCTCCTGTTATCATGGATTCATCTACTGAGGAGTAACCATCAATAACCTCTCCATCTGTGGGGATTCTTTCTCCAGGTCTAACAAAAAATACATCTCCAATTTGAAGCTCTTCCAGAGGTATCTCAACCTCATTCCCTTCCTTTAGTACCCTTACAGTCTTTGGAGTCAACTCCATCAACTTTTCTATTGCTTCTGAGGTCTTTCCCTTTGCCATAGATTCAAGCCATCTTCCAAGAATTATAAATGTTGCCAGTAGTCCAGCTATTTCGTAGTAAAGGCTCTGTCCACGAGCTTTTCCCATCCATTGGAGAATAGAAATTATAAGACTATAGATATATGCTGAAAGGACTCCCAGAGTAACAAGGGTGTCCATATTAGCTTTTTTTGTTTTTGGAAGTGTAAATATTCCTCTTTTAAAGAAGATAGAGGCTACGAATATAATTGGTGTTGTTAAAAGAAATTGGAAAAATGATGAGTTTTCAATTAAAAACCTTGGTATAGGTAATCCTGTGTGAGCTCCCATTGAAAGGTATAGAAGGGGTATGGAAAGAATAGCTGAGACTAAAAATCTCCTTTTCCAGATAGATATTTCCTTAGTTCTTTTATCCCTTTCTGAATCTTCTATTTTAGCTACTTTATATCCTGTTTCCTCTATTATTCTCTCGAGCTCATTCCTGTTTACCCTTTTCTCATCAAATTCTATATATGCCCTTTCAGTAGATAGATTTACCTTTACCTCTTTGACCCCATCCCTTTTCCTGAGAGCATTTTCTATTGCTGAAACACATGATGCACAGTGCATCCCTTCTATTCCAATAATCTCTTTTTTCATTTTTTTCCCTCGATAAATTCATTAATTATTATAACCTCTCCTTTAAGTTTTTCCAATCTTCTTGACTTGGAGCAATTATAATGCTAATTTGCAATAGAAGGAGGATAGAATGGGAAATGGTCAGACAATTGACTGGGGTAAAGGATTCACGATTTTATTTGAAGATAAGGAATGGGTAGGGAAAACATTAATTGGAGGGATTTTTATCCTTCTCAGCCTTGTCTTGATTGGGATTCCTTTTGTCCTTGGTTACATTCTTGAGTTTGTAAGAAATGTTATTGAGAGAAAATCTCCTGTTCTTCCCGAATGGGATAACATGGGTGAAAAATTCACAAAAGGTCTGGTGTTCTTTGTAATTTTAATAATATTCTCCATGATTTTTGGTGTTATTATTGGAATCCTCTTTTTTATTCCCTGTCTTGGATGGATTGCAGGTGTGATAGTTGGCATTCTTTTTTACTTTGTATATCCTTTCTTGCTCTGCGAATATGCGGTTACCAACAATTTCTCCTCTGTCTTCAACTTTGAAAGGATGTTTAACTTCATCGGAAATCAGGTCTTAAATCTTATTATAGCCATAATTCTTGCAGTGGTTATAGCAATGATAGG
>JBBIMS010000229.1:1786-3753 GCA_037444285.1 Candidatus Aminicenantota bacterium
TTTGGCTTTGTTCTCCTGATAATTGGTGTTATCTTCACATATTTCTGGGCTGCAATAGGTTCTAACTACTTTTTTGCAGAGGTTTACAGAATCTGGCCTGGGAGACAGACTAATCAACAGTAATTGTCTTGCTCAAATTTCTCGGAAAATCGGGATCTAATCCCTTTCCAACTGATAGGTAGTAAGCAATATACTGAAGAATTATTACAGAGATAATGGGCACAAAGAGCTGGTTTTCTGTTGGTATCTCAATTATTATGTCAGAATTTTCCTTCAAAAGTTTGTCCTCAGGTGAGATTGTTATGACATAACCACCCCTGCATCTTATCTCGTTTATATGGGAAATAACAATTGGAGCATCTTCCTTAGTTGAGATAACAATAATTTTGTAGCCATCTTCCACAACTGCGAGGGGACCATGTTTGAATTCTGAAGAAGGAAGAGCTTCTGCATGGATGTAGGATGTTTCCTTTATCTTTAAAGCTCCTTCAAGGGCTGAAGGGTAAGTCAAGCCATGACCAAGAATGTGCAAAGACTGGTGGGAAAGAAGAATTTCAGAAACTTTCTTTGCCTCTCCTTCCTTACCAATAAGAGTTCTTTTTATAATTTCAGGGAGATGCTCAAGCTCTTTAGCATCTCTTTTAGCCATTTTCATTGCCAGAAATAAAAAGATGATCATTTGATTCAAAAAAGTTTTTGTTGCAGGGACAGAGACTTCCAACTGAGTTAGAAGGGGGATATTAATTCTTGATTTTAGCTGTATTGTTGAGCCTATAACATTTACAATTGAAAAAATATTCTCAAAGCCTTTTTCTATTAGATAATTCTGGACCCTCATAACATCTTTAGTTTCCCCACTCTGGGAAACAAGAATGAAGGAATCTGACTTATCAAGAAAGGAAGCATAATCTTCTATGAAGGAGCCAGCAACTGCGGCAATTGAGTGTCTTCCAGTTAGTCTTGTTATATATTTTGAGCCTGCAAGGGATGCATGGTATGATGAGCCAGAGCCTATTATAAAGATATTCCTTGAGCTCAAAAGTTTAGAAATCAGTTCTTCTATCTGAGGATGCTGGGAAAGAAAATCAAGGAGAATTTTTGACCTTTCCCCTTGCTCCTTTATCTCCTTTAGCATAAAGTGGGGAAAACCTTCTTTCTCTGCAAATCCGATGTCCTGGTCAATCGTTACAAACTTCCTTCCCTTTATTTCTTCACCAGTATTTATATCGAAAATCGTAATTTTCTCTGGCTCAAGAATAGCGAACTCCCCATCATTTATGGGAATTGTTTCCCTTGTGAACTCCATGAGGGAGGGAAGATCCGAAGAGCAAGCAGTAAAACCATCCCCCTTGCCTATGTAAAGAGAGGAACCCATTTTAACACAAGCAAGCTTATCCTCTCCCGATAAACCTCCAACCCATGCATAATCTCCTTTAAGGTAATTTTTTGCATTCATTACAGCTTTCTCAAGAGATAATCCTTTCCTCAGGCCTTCTTCAACAGCATGAACAACAACCTCTCCATCATTATCCCCTCTAAAAGAATGCCCTGATTTTTTAAATTCTTCAATTAAAGAAAGAGTGTTGATAATGTTACCATTGTGAGCACCAACGAGCTTCCCTGTGCAATCTATGTGGGGTTGGGCATTCTCTTTTTTGGGCATTCCAAAGGTAGCCCACCTCAGCTGGACTATCCCCCTTTTCCCCTTCATCTCAGAAAAATTTAACCTTTTGGAAACCTCCTCAAGTTTTCCAACATCCTTTCTCAAATCTATCTTCCCACTACTTTCAACAGTTGCTACACCTACCGAATCGTATCCTCTGTATACGAGCCTCCTTCCAGCTCTTATGAGAAGATTTCCAAGATCATCTCTATCTCTTCCAAATATTATTCCAAATATACCACACATAAATCCTCCTAGCAAAAATTATGGTATTTATTTTTTTCTTGGAATTTGATAAAAGAGA
>JBBIMS010000230.1:0-3751 GCA_037444285.1 Candidatus Aminicenantota bacterium
GCAACGAATCGATTTCGAGTAGAAAATTAGTGATGCAATTCGAAAATTTGACATATTTCAAAAAATAATTAAAATATTTAGATATGAATTTATTTTTGAGAGAGATTTTATCAGACTTCACCACCAAAAATCACAATAAATGTTGCTGTAATTACCCTTCCGCTAAGCTTTGAAGCGGAAGGGATTTCTCGCCTTTTAAAAAATCCTGAATATTTTTTGAGGAGGAGAAATATGAAAATAGCAGAGAATATAACAGAACTTATTGGGAATACACCATTGGTGAAACTCAATAAGATTGGTAAAGACTTAAAAGCAACACTGGTTGCTAAACTTGAATCATTCAATCCATGCTCTTCTGTTAAGGATAGGATTGGGTTAAGTATGATTGAAGCAGCTGAAAGAGAAGGAAAAATAAAGGAAGATACAATAATTCTTGAACCTACCAGTGGAAACACAGGTATTGCCCTTGCCTTTGTATGCGCAGCAAAAGGATACAAACTTGTTTTAACTATGCCAGATACAATGAGTGTTGAAAGGAGGAAATTGCTTAAAATTTTTGGAGCTCAAATAATATTAACTCCAGGAGAAGAAGGTATGAAAGGAGCTGTCAAGAAAGCAGAAGAATTAGCATCTTCTGATCCGAGGTATCTGATTTTGCAACAATTTAAAAACCCTGCTAACCCTCAGATACATAGAAAAACAACTGCTATGGAAATATGGGAAGATACAGATGGACAAGTGGACATTCTAGTGGCAGGGGTAGGTACCGGTGGAACAATTACAGGTGTAGCTGAAGTAATCAAAAAGAGGAAGCCTTCTTTTAAAGCCATTGCAGTTGAGCCTTTTGACTCTCCAGTTCTATCAGAGGGAAAGGCAGGACAGCATAAAATTCAGGGGATTGGAGCTGGTTTTGTTCCGGATGTCCTTAATAGGGATATTATTGATGAAGTAATAAAAGTAAAGCATGAAGATGCAGGAATTATGGCAAGAAGGCTTGCACGGGAAGAAGGAATCCTTGCTGGGATTTCCTCTGGCGCTGCTCTTTGGGCTGCGGTTGAGGTCGCTAGAAGAGATGAAAACAGAGGGAAGATGATAGTTGTTATTCTACCTGATACAGGTGAGCGCTATCTTAGCACATGGCTTTTTGAGGATTGAAATATATCAGAGTTTAATTTAAGGTTAAGAAATGTTTGATGAAGGAAAGAATCAAAAGGAAATAGTTGCAGGGATTGATTTAACCCGTATTGTAGATTCTCTTTTCAAAAAGAGCATTGTTCGTAAAAGTATTTGGAAGAAGAGAAGTATTCAGATTCCTTCAAAGGAGATAATAATCGAAATCATGGAGGAGCTTAGAAAAATATTATTTCTTGGTTATTTCAGAAACACCGAAAAAAACATAAAAGATATGAGATTTTACATCGAGTTTTCTATTGGAAATATTTTTAAAAAACTTCAAGAGCAAATAAAGAATGCTCTGTGCTTTGTATGCGATTTTGAAGAAAAAGATTGTCCTATATGCAATCAGAAATCGTTTAACATCACCAAGGAATTTCTTGAGAAATTGCCAGCTATTCAGCAATTACTTGAAAAGGACGCTATTTCTGCCTACGAAAATGATCCAGCAGCTAAGAGCCTCGATGAGGTTATATTATGTTATCCTGGGCTGTTTGCAATAACAAATTACAGGATTGCCCATGAGCTTTACATCCGTGATGTTCCTGTTATCCCCAGAATAATAACAGAACATGCACACAGTATAACAGGAATTGATATACATCCTGGAGCAACAATCGGAGAAAGTTTCTTTATAGATCATGGAACAGGAGTTGTGATTGGTGAGACATGCATTATAGGAAATAGAGTTCGCATATACCAGGGTGTCACTTTGGGGGCGAAAAGCTTTCCCTTAGATAAAGAAGGTAAACCCATCAAAGGGCTTCCAAGACATCCAATTATAGAGGATGATGTGATAATTTATGCAGGTGCCACTATTCTTGGAAGAGTAAGAATAGGAAGAGGTTCTATCATTGGTGGTAATGTGTGGTTAACAAAGAGTATTCCACCTTTCAGCAGAGTAACTCAATCCGATTTCAAGCAGGAGGAGATTTTCTATGAAGGTTCAGGGATATAAATAAAAGTTTTTAACTATCTTCCCTTTGTGCAAAATTTATCTTTAATGATTTAAGAAAAATATAATATTTATAAGCAATATCCTTTTGGAATTTCTTTTTTTCAATCTTTTCAAAACTATAACCCATCTTTTTTAGCTTTTTCAGCTGAGTCTTAGCAAAATCATAGTAAGGATTCAGTTCAAGGGCAATCTGGAGAAAGAATGTGCACTTTTCCCAATCACCCAATGCTCCATGGAATGCTCCTTTATTGGCGAACATTCTGTAAATATCCCTTGAAGTTATTTTATTTTTTAACATATAAGAGAATAGCTCGTTTATCTTTTTTAAAGCCCTCTCGGCATCTCCTTTTTTTGCAAATTCTAAAGATTTAGAGTATTTCTTATACAAATCTGGTATAGGCGATTTTTTCAGCGTAAGCCTGAAATCTGGCGGAATACCTCTTTCCCTATGTTCCAGAACCTTTTCCATCGGGCTTTTCCCACCCAGAGCTTTCTGGGGGCAAAGATTATAAAAATTGTTAAAGGCAATCGTAAGTTCATCCATTACATCTGCGTAGTTATCCACAGGATACAAAAGACTGCTCAGAATATTCAAAAAATATAGATCAGTTTCAGATTTATTGTATATCCATTCTTTTAACAATTCAGTGGTTACAAACCTGTCAAGACCATATTTAGAAAGAACAATTTTGAGATTATTTTCTGCCTCCTCTAAGGTTAGAGTTTGTGGTTCTTCTCTCTCATAAACTCCACTTAAATACATCTCCCAGATAACCTTGGGACTCCATTGAATTTTCAATTTTCTAAATTTTTTTTCGAGGATAGGAGAAAGTTTGATTAGAGGTAATGGAGAGGCACTTCCAACAAGTTCATAATGGTCTCCTACTTTTCCAACCCTCGTTGGGATGACATGGCCTTTAGAAAGGTAAAAGGTGGCAAGAAATTCTTTTACTTCATAAACTTTTCCTGTTTGAAGGTTTTCAACAACCAACCCATATCCCTGACTTACTTCTAAAACTTTATAAAAACCATAACTATTCTCCTGGAGATCTTTGCATTCCTGAAGTAAATCCTTACTTAATTTAAGTGGGTTAGTCAAATAGAAGAATTCGAGGGGTGATAGGTTATTGGATAGCTTAAAATCATAAAGAAACCACTCTTTAAATAAACCTTCTTCAATTTCGTCTCTAAATTTTATCTGTTCTATTGATTTACATCTGGAGCCAAAAAATTCGTTATAAGCTCTCAAAATTTCCCCTTTAAATTCTGGCGTAGAAAAGTAATATCCAATAACTCTTGAAATAATTTTTAATCCCATCTTAGTTATTATCCATAAATTTTTAAAATTAGTCAAGGAGAGAGGCTTCTGATTGCCAATAATATAAGGAAAATGTAAAATTACCTTTATGAAAAAATTGGTATTTTTCATTTTTCGTTTATTAATCGTTTTCGTCCTTTTCTTTTTATTTTTTCTATTTTATCTAAGATATGTTCCTTTTGTCAGAGCTTTTCAGATTGTTTTAGTTCCCATTCTCCTTCTCGTTTTTCTCTTAACATTTTTCAGAAGAAAATATGGAATCCTCCTTTTTGTTTTCTTGATTCCTGTTACAAACTCTATTC
>JBBIMS010000231.1:0-3157 GCA_037444285.1 Candidatus Aminicenantota bacterium
AATCCTGAATTTAAAAGTAAAATCCTTATTTTAGGTTCAAAAAAATATTTAAAAAATATTGATTTTCCAGTTATTGATTCTTTAGAAGAAGTTAAAAGGATTGAAAGGGTTGCCATTTTTGATACTTTCCCTTATGCTGATGGTGAGGTTGGGAAGCCCTCATCTTGGGGAGGAAGAATCTCCTTTCTCTATCTTGAAAAAGCTCTCCAGCTTGCAAAATCAGGGATTTTGAACTCTCTCATAACAGCACCTATAAGCAAAATAGCCTGGGAAATGGCAGGTATTAAATATAAGGGGCACACAGATTTTCTGAAAGACTATTTTGGGGTTAATAGGGTTGCAATGACCTTCTGGTCTGAAGATCTAAAGATTGCTCTCTTTACCCATCACATCCCCCTGAAAAATTTATGGGAAAGATTGAGAAGGGAAGAACTTGAAGGCTTTATAGAGCTTATATTTGATGAGATGAAAAGACTTCACCTTGATCTGGAAGTCTTAGTAGCAGGTCTTAACCCCCATGCAGGAGAAGAAGGGACAATCGGGGAGGAGGAGGAAAAAATTATAAAACCAGTTATTGAGAAAATGAAGAAAATTGGTTGCAAAATCTCTGGACCTTACCCCTCTGATTCTCTATTCCAAGGAATTAAAGATAGAAAAGATGCACTTATCCTATGCTTTTACCATGATCAGGGTCTTATACCTTTCAAATTGATCCATTTTAAAGATGGAATCCATATGACCCTCGGACTTCCAATCCTTCGCCTATCTCCAGTTCATGGAACCGCCTTTGATATTGCTGGAAAAGGAATAGCTGATCCCTCCAGCATGCTACAATGCCTCCATTGGTTGGAGAGGTTCAGTAAGAATCTTTAAACTTTTACCTATGACAATCTTTATCTTCAGGTACACATTCCCTTTCCTCTTTGTGCTTGCAACTTTTTTCAGGATTATCAGTCAGCATGTTCTTCATATACAATTCCATCGCTCTATCTACATCCTCTTCATCAGTAATAATAGCTTTTATTCCTGCGTATCTAAGATCTTCGTATAATCTTCTCCCCATTCCTCTTGAAATTACCACATCGCAATCCTTCAATGCTTCTATTATTGTTTTATGTCTATCTGCACCATGTTGACCTTGAATTCCCAATGCATGTCCTGTAAAGGAATTCTGGCGATACTCAAAAGACTTCACCTCTTGACCATGAACTTCAAATATCACAAACCCTTCTGTTCTTCCAAAATGAGGCGAAATTGTCTTTCCATCATCAGAAGCAATTGCTATTTTCATTGTTTACCTCCTTCTTTAAGATTTTTTTCAAGCTCCTCAATTCTTCTTTCCAAAATTTCCTTCTCTTTCTTCAGTTTCTCAAGCTCTGACCTTATTGTCTCATCCTCAAATCGGTAAGGAAAAGGAGAGGAAAGAAGTTGTCTTGCATGAACTATTCTTCCTGTTCTCTTTTCTCTATAATAAGCATCAGGTCCAAAGCCACATCTACAAGGACCGATATACTCATAACCTTCTGGAGCTTCTATATTATCCCTCCAGAATCCCCTTCCTCTATTCCATCCTCTTCCATATCCAAACATTTTCGAACCTCCTTTCAAATTTATTTTTTCTTTTCTTCAATTAATCTGTGATGATAGGATCCCTCTCTTATCATTTTTGTCGAGCATTTTGGACATATCTCTTCCCTGCAGGGAACCCCAGGTTGGTGGGGTTTTCTAAATCCACATTTGGGACATAAACAGAAACCTCCAGGTCCCATACCCTTTTCTCTTAGCCCTCCCATGGTGGTCCTCCTCTTCTGCATCTTCTCCTCATTCTCTTTTGTCCTAAGCCTTTCTCTTTTCTGTGAATATTAGGACTTCCACATTTCGGACACTCTGAAGGTCTGGGGACCCCATAGGGGACGCTCCACTCATTTTTACATTCATAACAAACAAAATCTCTTCCCATGATTTTTATTACACCTCCTTCAATTTTTATTGCTTTTCCATTTATTAATGCATCAGCAATTTTTTTATGGGCTGAATTCAGAATATTCCCAAAGGTCTGCCTTGATATACCCATTTTCTCTGCCGACTCTTCCTGATAAAGTCCTTCCAGATCAGCAAGCCTTATTGCTTCAATCTCATCAAGGGTTAAATTGACCTCTTCAAGCATAGATAAAGGAATGCCAGCAGGCTTAAAGAATTTAAAATTTGGTTCAAAGAAAATTCTTCTGCATTTAAAGGGTCTTGGCATCTATCCTCCAAGTTATTGGCATATGCTAATTATAAATTGAAAATTTTCTGATGTCAAGGGATTGTATAAAAATTAACCATGTATGAGGAAGGGGTACTCTATGCAGTTTATGAATTATGGATATGGAGAATACTACAATTGGCAGAGCTATTAAGGGGATAGAAGTTGAGCAGGAAAAGTGATATTGCAAGACCTGACCCCAATTTGGACCTCACTAACAAACGAGGCAAATATGAATTTTGGTCTTTACTACAAAATGAAAAGAAAAGGGTAATCTAAAGTTAGGTGATTATTAGAAAAAATGAGAATTACCTTTTCAGGACTTCCGTTTTAAAATTTAGGCTTTTTAAAAATCATTACACATGGTGTAGCTTCAGCAGTTGTTATATAAAGATTATCCCTGTCCACATAGATTGAAGTTGCAAAAACTGGTAATTCGAAGGAAAGAAAGTAGGAGGAGTCTTTCTTCTGAAAAACATCAACTATCTTTCCCTCTCCAAGATGAAGTTCCTTAAGTTTTCCTGTTCTGAAAGCAACAACCTTTTCCATGGTAATCTCTTCTCCGGAAAACAATCCATACAAATATTTATCATCGGATGAAAGGGAAAGGTAAGATTGAATACATCTTTCAGGATCTCCAGTTATTATCCCCCCCTTTGTCTTCAGCTCTGTCTTTGGTATCTCTATATCCCTTGATGAAAATGTTTTTCCCATCGGGATGAAAACCCATAATTAAAGAAGAGTAATAATGGGCGAAGTAAATTCTTCCTTCTCTGTCTACATGTATAGGACCCCTTTTAAGCATTGGATTTTCTTTAAGAGGCTTAAGCTTAGAAAATTTTTCATACTCCCCATAAATTGTGAAAGTCGGAGAAAGAACCCCACTTTCATCCAGTCTGAACCTTTCAC
>JBBIMS010000231.1:3204-3744 GCA_037444285.1 Candidatus Aminicenantota bacterium
GAAGGGATAAAAATTCCTTCATTCTCTTTAATCATATAGAAAATTGAACTAAACATCGAATTTAAAGCCTTTATTTCTCTTGAAAATTTTAAATCTTTTCCAAAAATTAACAATTTCATCCCGAAAGGTAAATATACGCAAATACTCGATCTTGTAACGCTCAAGATCACTATTGAACCATGGGCAATCTCTCCAGGACCCTGCCCCCAGACTCCAAACCCTTTTAATTCTGAACTTTTCTTATCTATGGCATAAAAGGGAAATTTTCCTTTTGAGTCATAAACATAAAAGAAATTTTCATCCCCAGCGGAGATGTTGTATCCAAGAACCTGTATTCCAGGATAATTCAAAATCCCTTCCCCTACCTTACCTTTAAGAACAAGGTTAAGCTTTTTTAAATTTATTTTTGATGATATGAGATTTTTCGAATTAAGGAGAAGAAAGGATATCATGAGTAAAATAAAAATTTTTCTTTTTTTCATTTTATCCTCCTAGCAAAAATTATGGTATTTATTTTTTTCTTGGAATTTGATAAAAGAG
>JBBIMS010000232.1:0-3733 GCA_037444285.1 Candidatus Aminicenantota bacterium
CTCTCCTGATGGAAGGGTGATCTCACACCATCTCTCTCCACAATCTCCAACTTCAAGAAAAGCTGTTATTGTGGCAAAACTCAATGGCTTTTGTTTTGTAACATCTTGCTCTCTGTAAATGTATGCAATGAGACTTTCAACCTCGAATACCTTGCCCTTTGATGCGTATTTTTCTTCTCCTTCTTTATAGATTCTTATAGATTTTGCATCCATCCAGCCCTTGTAAGTGTCGGGAGTTTCCACATAAAACCATTCCTTGCCATCCTTTTTTTCTGATTTGAGAATTTTTACACTTTCTCCAATTATTGCCTGGCTCACAACCTCACTCATCTCATCAGGATTCCTGTGCATGTTTTCCACACTTTTAGTGACAACTCCATACTTTTCCTGAGCCATCAAAGAAAAACCAGAGATTATAAGAAAAATTCCAGTGAGAAAATTCCTCATTTCCCATCTCCTTTTAATTTTTTTCTATGATAGAAATAAACTTTTCAATTTCTTCAATTGTGTTGTAGTGGACAAGACCGATCCTTAGAAAACCACCCTTTTCCTCAAGCCCAAGCCTTCTTATCAATTCAATGGCAAAAAAATGCCCATTCCAGCAGAATATGTTTTCTGAAGCGAGAATTTTTGCCATCTCCTCCGGATGCTTTCCTTCTTTCCTCATTGAAAAAACCGGAACTCTTTGATTTAACCTTGATTTGTCCTTTATACCATAGATTTTTAGATTTTTTATTTTTGAAAGTTTATCCAACAATTCAACTGAAAGCTCCCTTTCGTAGCTATTTATAACTTCAAAGGCTTTTTTAATTTTCTTCCTTCTTGGCGAACTTATCCCTTCTCCTCCGTATTTAACTCCTATTTCTGCTATGTAATCAACAGCTGATATGAAACCAGCCAACCCTTCATGATTTAAGGTTCCAGTCTCCCATTTTTCAGGAAGAGAGTCTGGAACAGGTCTTGCTTTGTAAGCCTTTAATCTTTCAAGCATTTCCCTTTTCCCGTATAAAATCCCGAGATGAGGACCGAAAAATTTGTAAGAACTACAAACTAAGAAATCGCAGTCAATCTCTTTAACATCTATAAAACCATGGGGAGCAAACTGAACTGCATCAACATAAGTTGTTGCTCCAACTTCTTTTGCCCACTTTACAATGGTTTTTACATCATTAACAGTTCCTGATGCATTACTTGCATAACAGAATGCTATTATTTTAGTCCTCTCGTTTATTTTACTTTTAAGCTCTTCCATATTAAGGGTGCAGTCCTCAGGGTTTATATCAGCCCATACAATTTTTGCTCCCCTATCCTCCGCCATCAGGAGCCATGGGGATATGTTGGCATCATGATCAAGCCTTGTGACTATTATCTCATCACCTTCTGAAATTTCTCTGGCAAGGGATCTGCTCAAATGAAAAGTAAGGGTTGTCATGTTGCTTCCAAAGACTATTTCTTCGGGATTTGCACCAAGAAGATCTGCACCTGCTCTATGGGCTTCATCAATTGTCAAATCCGTCAGCACACTCGTCTCAAACAATCCATGGGTGTTGGAGTTTTTTCTTATTAAATAATCTTTGATTGCATCAATAACTTTCTGAGGAACCTGGGTCCCTCCAGGATTGTCAAAAAATATTGCTGGTTTTCCTCGAAATTTCTCCTGAAGTGATGGGAATTCTTTTCTAATTTCATTTACATTTAAAGACATTTTAGAACCTCCAGATAATAAACAATTCTATCAAAAAAATCCAGTTGATTAAATAAAATTTTTGATATATCTTATTTGGCATGGGAAAAGAAAATTTTGAAGGTAAGGGAACCGAGCTTCCGAGGGTTCTGGGCTTTATAGATATTGTAGGGATTGTTGTTGGAGGAGTAATAGGTTCTGGTATTTTTATAGTTCCAGCAAACATTGCAAAGGATGTTGGCTCTCCCATCTGGCTTATGGCTGTCTGGATTTTCGGGGGTTTGCTTGCCTTCTTTGGAGCTCTCACTCTTTCTGAGCTTTCCGCCATTTATCCCCAAGCAGGAGGAATCTATGTCTATTTGAGGGAGGCTTACGGACCTCTCATTGCCTTTCTTTTTGGATGGACTCTGTTCCTTGTAATTGACTCAGGAACAGTTGCAACTCTTGCAGTTGCCTTCTCATCAAAATACCTTCCCCATTTCTTCCATGTAACACCAATCCTTTCAAAAATAATTGCTGTCCTACTAATAGCTTTTCTTGTTGCAGTTAACTACATTGGCGTTAGATGGGGAGCTCTACTCCAAAATCTTCTGACATTTATAAAATTTGGTGCTCTGATGGCTGTTTGCGGTGTAATATTTCTGATGGGTAAAGGGAATATAAAAAATTTCGTTGAACCTCCTCCCTCTTTCTCACCTGATTTTGTAGGGAAATTTGGACTTGCTCTTGTCGCTGCTCTTTGGGCATATAAGGGGTGGGAGACCGCAACCTTTTCAGCAGGAGAGATTAAAAAGCCTGAGAAGAACCTTCCCTTGGGACTTTTTGTGGGAACATTAATTGTGATTCTAATCTATTTAGTTGCCAATTTAGCTTACCTCTATGTAATTCCAGCATCGGAGATGGCTGGCTCGAACAGAATTGCAAGTGATGCCATGGGAAAAGTTGTTGGTCCATTGGGAGCATCAATAATTGCATTTATAATTCTTTTTTCAATAACAGGAGCTGCCAATGGAACTGTCCTGACAGGTCCGAGGGTTTATTTCGCAATGGCAAGGGATGGGCTTTTCTTCAAAAAAGTGGCGGAGGTTCATAAGAAATTTCTCACACCTCATGTATCCATAGTGATTATTGGAATATGGAGCGCAATATTGAGCCTTACAGGAACCTTTGAGCAGCTTTTCACCTATGTGGTTTTTGGAGAGTGGCT
The DNA here is from genome assembly GCA_037444285.1 of Candidatus Aminicenantota bacterium. Classification (GTDB taxonomy): domain Bacteria; phylum Acidobacteriota; class Aminicenantia; order JBFLYD01; family JBBIMS01; genus JBBIMS01. The sequence goes on from JBBIMS010000232.1 coordinate 2,892, forward strand.
ATTTTTTGGTCTTGTTGGAGTAGCTGTTATAGTGCTTAGGGTGAAGAGGCCTGACATTCCAAGACCTTATAAAACATGGGGCTATCCAATAACTCCTATCTTTTTTATCCTATCTGCTATTTTCATTTCCTTTAACACTCTAATCAAAGAATTCTGGAATTCAATGGCAGGCCTTCTTATAATTTCCCTGGGAATTCCTTTCTATATTTACTGGAAAAAGCCATTTAAAAAAATATTTAAAAGCTAAGGCTTTACTTCCTTTTTTTCTTTTCTCATGCACTCAGCACAAACCCCATAGAAATAAACATAAATTTTTTCAACCCTGTCTTCCTTGATCATTTTTTTGCCCTCTGGTTTATTCGGAACATCTTTAATTTTTCCGCAGATTCTGCAAATAAAATGGGAGTGAGCCTCTGGTGTTGAGTCATAAAATACCTTTTCCCCCTCGATGAAAAGCTGATTTACGAATCCCTCCCTCGATAAAAGTTTCAAAGTGTTATAAATAGTGGCAATCGAAATCGAAGGGTATTTCTTTGAAATTGCCTTATAGATACTTTCTGCTGTGTGATGGGTTTTGTTGGAGACAAGATACTTTATAATTGCAACTCTTGGCATTGAAAGGACATAACCTTTCTCCTTTAAAAAGGATATTATTTTATCTACATCTTCCATCATTTTATATTCTATCACATTTTTCTATTGACAAAAAATTTATTTTAACTTAAAATAATTTTTGATTTAAATTAATTTTAAAGGAGTCATAAAATGGCTATACAAAGAATTAAAGATGGCATCCTTTCCGTTGGGGTTCAGCACTGGGAAAGAAGAATTTTTGATGAGCT
>JBBIMS010000233.1:0-834 GCA_037444285.1 Candidatus Aminicenantota bacterium
ATAGAGACTTAAAATTTGAAAATGAGTTTGAGAGACTTGAAAGCTGGAAGTATGGTTTGCCACTTCCAGCAGAAAAGACTTCTAAAGGATATGTCCCTAACCCTTACTCTATAGGACCTGCGATTCTTTGGTTCCCTTTTTTTCTCCTTGCTCTTTTGATATCGCAATTAATCAATCTATCGGGAGGGAATATCTTGGTCGATGGATACTCACCTATATTCGTAATATTTACTTCAGCTGGGACAAAGATTTTCGGTCTTCTCGGCATAATCTTTTTATGGAAATCTCTAAAACTTTTTTACAAAGAAGAGATTCCTTTAATTTCAACTGTCTTTATAATTCTTGCAACCCCTATCACTTACTATCTTTGTTTTGAACCTTTTATGTCTCATCTCCATTCATTTTTCTTGATTTCTGTTATGCTTTTCTTCTGGCTGAGAAATCTTGAAATAGAATCTTACAAGAAATGGTTTATTTTAGGAATTTTAAATGGATTAATAGCTATTACAAGGTGGCAGGATGCTACATTCTCTCTTCTCCCACCTCTTTTTTCGGTTTTAAATTCCCTATCTTTCAGAAATATTCTTTCTTTTTTCAAGAAGTATACCCCATATTTCATTGTTTATATTCTTGCCTTTTTCATAGTCTTCCTCCCTCAAATGATCGTTTTCAAGATAATCTATGGATTCTGGTTTGGAATTCCTCAGGGTAGAGATTTTGTTGGTTGGATTCCCAAGTATCTTTTCCAAGTCCTTTTCTCACCTTTACACGGGCTTTTTCAATGGCATCCTATAATTCTCTTTTCTCTTGCAGGACTTCTCTGGAGCACCCTCA
>JBBIMS010000233.1:848-3718 GCA_037444285.1 Candidatus Aminicenantota bacterium
AACAGCAGTTTTATTGGCTGGTTTCCTTTTTCAGTGGCTCTTTAATTCGACTCTTCCTCAATGGTGGGGAGGGCATGCTTTTGGGATGAGAAGGCTTATAAATTGCACTCCTTTGTTTGCCTTCGGTCTTGCATCCTTTCTCTCAAATATGCGAAGATTTTTTTTATTTAAACATTTAAGTATATTATTCTTTATTTTCCTTTCCATTGTTAATATCTATGCGATAAAAGGATACATTGTTCAAGCTATCCCTCAAGAAGAACCTTTTCCCTACATTGAAATTTTGAAAGTTTCATTTCAACAAATTAAATTCTCTTTTCTCGGAAATCAGATAAAAAATCTCACTGCCCTTATTGCTTTTCTCTCCTGGCTTTTTTATAACTGGTATTTGATTGAAAAAATCAAAAGAGAGAATAAAGCAATAGAAAATTGATGATGCTACTCGATTGGCACCTTGCTTTTTTGATTTTAATTGTTTAAAATTCAAAAGGGATATAGAATGAAGGTTGTAATTGTTGGAGCTGGACCTGCTGGTCTTTTCTCCGCTTACACTCTCAAAGGAAAGGCTGATATAACAATTGTTGAAAAGGGTCCCACCCTTGAGGAGAGGCTGAAAGAGACAGAGAATGTGGTTTTTGGGATAGGAGGAGCAGGACTTTTTTCTGATGGTAAGTTGAATTTTTCACCTGAAATAGGAAACAATCTGGGAGATATTATTTCCTTTCAGGAGCTCAATTCTCTTCTATCAGAAGTTGAGGAGATTTTCAGAAAATTCGGGATAAAGGTTAAGGAATCTGACTCCTCAAAGACAAAATTCCTCGAAACAAAATCTGCACAATCGGGAATGAGATTTATTCCTATAAGGCAAGCCCATGTTGGCTCTGACAATCTACCCTCCTTTATTAAAAGCTTTGTTGGAGAATTAAAAAATAGCGGGGTTAAGTTTTTATGCAAAAAGGAAGTTATCGATGTTGAAAAGAACAGATTGGTCACATCTGATGGAGAGAAACTCTATTTCGACAGATTGATCCTTGCTCCAGGAAGAGGTGGAGCAAGATGGCTTGAAAGTATTGTAAAAAACCTTGGGATCAAATTTGTATACAATCCCATCGACATTGGGGTAAGGGTTGAGGTTCCATCAATAATCATGGAAGAAATCTGCAGTATAAACTGGGATCCTAAAGTCCATATTAGAACCCCATCCTATGATGATTTTGTAAGGACATTCTGTGTATCCCCTTACGGATTTGTTGTGAAGGAAACTCACGATGAGTTCTGTCTTGTAAATGGTCATTCCCTTCGAGGGAAAACATCTGAAAACACAAATTTTGCTTTCCTTGTAAAGGTCTCCCTCACAGAACCCCTTGAAAACACAAATCTTTACGGAGAAAGCATCGCCCTTCAGGCAACCACAATTGGAGGGGGGAAGCCAATACTTCAAAGGCTTGGAGATCTCCTCTGCGGACAGAGAAGCACCTGGAATAGAATAGAAAGGAGTTATGTAAAGCCAACCCTCAGGGATGTTACTCCTGGTGATATATCTATGGCTATTCCCTATAGATTTGTAAAGGACATAATTGAGGGGCTTGAAATTCTCGACAGACTAATTCCAGGGGTTGCTGACAATAGCACTCTCCTTTACGCAACTGAAATAAAATTCCACGGATTAAAGGTTCTGACTGATAAATTTCTTAGAACCTCAATTCCTGAAATCTATGTTGCGGGAGATGGGGCGGGTTTGAGCAGAGGAATAGTTGGAGCAGCACTATCAGGAATCCTTGCTGGGAGAGGGATTTTAAATGAAATTTAAATTTTGCGATTTAAAAATGTTCAAAAATTGGGGTCAGATCTTACAATTATCATTAAATGAATTATAATTAATCAAGAGGTTTTGAAATGTCTACGCGAACATTTACTGCCATTATTCACAAAGAAGGTAAACTTTATGTTGCAGAATGTCCACAAGTAGGAAAGGTGAGTCAGGTATATGCAATCGACGAAGCCACTGAAAACCTAAAAGAGGCTACAGTGAATGTCTAAATTAATGTCTCTTCCCGGAGATGAAGTAATAAGAAGATTGGAAAAACTTGGCTTTCAAAGAGCTCAACAGCGTGGCAGTCATTTAAAGAAAGGAATAGCTAAACGAGTCAATAGTATACATAAGACAATAAGACATAGGTTAATATCACAAAGTATGGATATATTCTATAAAGGGGTCTACCAAGATTTTAGCCTTACACCACCAATCTCTGCACTGAAGGATGAAATTACGGATTTCGGCTATCCAGCAGTAGAGGCACTTAAAAAGATAAGAGGTAAGGATTTTGGGGAAGCTGCAAGGGACGGAGGGAGATTAAGGAAGTTTTTAAAATGGACATTACTAAAACAAAGGAGGAGGCAAATGGAAAAAATGGGGATAGGGTTACTCCTTTATTTTGGAACTGCTGGTATTCTTTCCCTTCTCTTCCTGACCCTCACAATCATTTATTGGGCTAAAAAATCTGCTCTTATCGAACACTCTTTGAGAGTTGGAAGTAGATGGAAACTCATGGGGTATATTTTCTTATTTTTTGGCTCCTTATTTATTTGCGGAGTCATATGGAAACCTGGAGCACTGTACTCCCAGAATCCAAACTTTTATATAGCTCTTCCCATTCTTCTTTCCTCAAAAGGATTTTTTCTGCTTGGATGGTTTTCCCTTTTCATAGGTGAAATTCAAGCTTACAAATTCTTCCTTTCAAAAAAGTGATGAAATAGAATCTCTTTTAAGACGATTTCTTTATAATAAGAAACAATTCTGTATAAACTCGAAATTCAAGACAACTATTTTAATTGGAACCATCAAATTTGACTTTTCCAGGAGAATAAGT
>JBBIMS010000234.1:0-3711 GCA_037444285.1 Candidatus Aminicenantota bacterium
TCTTAGAAAAAACCTCAAGGGAATGGAAGTTGGAAATATTGTAAAGGTAGGGGACAAGGATTTTTTTGTTTTTCAATTCCTCTACCCCTTTTAAAGTAATTTCGCTCCGAGCTCCAAAAAATACAATGGCATCATATTTTCTTTCATTTTCTTTAAGGTTTTTTAGAAGGCGGGATGAGAGATCCTTTGACTTTTCAGGACGGAATCTTTTTATGAGCACTCCATTTAAAATGGACTCTCCTTCCCTTCTACCATCTGTTGTTGTATAAATTGTGACATCAATCCCTCTCTTGTAAAGATTCTCAGCAGTTGTTCTGCAATAGATTTCAAGGGGCTCATAGATTTCAAGCCCGTAATGCTGAATTAAAAATGCTAAATTCATATTGATTCAAGATATCCTAAAAGAATTTTTAGATGGTCGAGATTTTTGAAATATTCGAGCCTCCTCCTCTGGGATTTTATTATGGATTCCCTCCAGGAGTCATCGTAAATAACTCTGTGAACAATCTCAGAGACTTCATCAATTCTCTTTTCTTTAAAAATTACTCCAGAATCTCCAAGGGTGAAGGGAACTGCTGAGGATTCATAAGCAACAACAGGGAGGTCAAAATACATACATTCCACTGCGGGAAGGAAAAATCCCTCATGTTCACTCATTGATAAGAACACCTTGGAAACTTTGTATATTTCTGCAAGTTCATGATCAGGAATATGATCCAGGAATATAACCTCATCCTTTGATACTTTAAGTTTTGCCATTAATTTTATGAGGGAATCAAAATAGGGAGGGCAGGAGAAGGTCTTTCCCACAATTAAAAGCCTGATAAGGGGAGAAATGAACCGCTTATAATATGCAACAACTCTTATCAAATCATCAATTTTTTTGTTAGGGACAACCCTTCCCACAAAAAGAATGCTGGGTATGTCATCGGAAAAAACCTTCCTCAGAAAGGGATTCCCCCTTCCTTCATACCTTCTCCAGTCAATGAAAAGGGGAAGAACACCTGTTTTTTCAAATCCAAGCTCTTTTATTTCCTGTTCATTAAAAGGAGAATCACAGAGAACAAAGTCTAAATAAGGAAGGAGTTCCTTGAGCTGTCTTCTTCCTTCATAACAAATCCGAACCATCTTGGAGTCAAAGGGGAGGAAAAACTCGTGGGGAGTTATGTTGTGATAAATTATGACTTTTTTACCCTTTGCCTCCTTGAGAGCCTGATTAAGGGGGGATGGTATTGCATAATGAAGAATTGAGATGTCGGAGGAGCGATCCCATTCTTTGTAACTTATGGCTTCTCCTTCAAGGCCAGGGTCTGCATCTATGCAATAAATATCAGATTTAAAGCCTTTTCCCCTTAATGAATCTCTAAGGAAAAGGGCTTCACTTCCTATTGCGTCTCCGTAGTGAAAGGCTGGAAGAAGTTGGTCAATTCTCAATTTTGCTCACCTCATCCATATGTTTTAAAAGAATTTTTTTGAGATTCTCTTTTTTATATTTCTGGAATACAATCCTTTGCTTTGAGACAATCTCCTCCCTGTAAGAGCTATCCCTTACCACTCTATCAATTGCCTGAGCCACATACAAAGGGTTTTTCTTTTCCAGCAAGATTCCTGCTCCACCCATTGTTTCAGGAACAGCTGTAGAGGAGAATGCGATTACAGGAATTCCCATATAGAAGGATTCAATTATTGGAACACAGAACCCTTCATGTTCTGAAAGAATCACAAAAACATGGGAGACTCTGTAGTAAGAAACAAGCTCATCAAAGGTAACATGCCCTGAAAAATAAACATCCTCAATCTTCAGGGATTTTATCATTTCGAGAAGGGAATAATAGTATCTTTCAAAACCTGCATACTCGCCAACTATAAGGAGTCTTGAATTTTTGTTAAATTCTTTCTTGTATACATTGAAGGCATGAATGAGATGATGAACACATTTGTTAGGGATTATTCTTCCCACAAAGAGGATTTTTGTCTTTCCGTCAGAGAATATATAATCTATTGCTGTCTTTTTGGCACTGTCAAAGGCTTCAAAATCCCTTATAATTGGTAGCACTGCTGTCCTTTTATATCCTGCCTCTTCAAGTTCTCTCCTGTTAAAATCAGAATCTCCAAGGGCAAGATGGGTTATCTCGACAAAATCCTTAAGCTCCATCCTTCCCAGATAAGTGTATTTTGCAAGTTCTTTCTGGAAATCTATAAAGTATTGAAAGGGGGTTATATTATGATAAATTATCATTCTTTTTGCTTTTGCCAATCTGTAAAGTTTTGAGATGGGAGAGCCAATTGAGAAATGGAAGATGACAATATCATCGGGTTCAACAATTTTTAAAAAATCATCCTTTCTGCTCAGATAACGAAGGGTTTTTGGGTGATAGAAATGGGAGAAGATATGAGCTTTAAACCCTTCCTCCTCAAGAATCTTTTTTATTGCAATAGCCTCATCCGATATAGCATCTCCATAGGTAAGGGAGGTAAGAAGCTGATGAATCTTCATAAAACTTTCTCCACAAGCCTGAGATATTTCTCCTCTATAACATTCCAGCTATAATTTTCTTCAAAATACTTTTTCCCATTTTTCCCCATTTCCTCTACAATTTCCTTTTCCTTTAAGAGGAAAAGGAGGGAATCTCTGAACTCTTCGTAGTTTTCATAGTAAAGCCCCCCGTTTGACCTTTCTATCTGTCCTTTTAAAACCTCACAGTTTCCGTTAGCAAGAACAGGTTTCCCCGATGCAAAAGCTTCAAGAGTTACCATAGAGAGGGATTCGTAGAAGGATGGCATTATGAGAAGCTCAGATGCCTTCAGAGCGTCGAACTTATCCTGTTCAGATACAAAACCTATATGGGTAATAAGAGGATGGGAGGGGATTGGAATCACTGGTGTCCCTATCAAAACAAGTCTGATTCTTTCACCAGTCTCATGGATAAATCTCAAAAAATAGTCAAAAAGTTCCTTGCATCCCTTATTTTCATCGATTCTTCCAATGTAAATTATAAATCTGTCATATATTTCAAACTTCTCTCTGAATCTTGTGGGGTTGCCCTCAGTTACTTCTGAGCATCCTCCTGCTATCTCAAAAGGAACAGAATAATTTTTTGATATATTTTGAACAAGCTCGCACTCCTCAGGGGTAAGGTAAAATATCCCTTTAACTTTGTTGAAATTCTCACGAAAAATCCTCATATAAAGGGCAGGATCATGTTCTGCAGTTGGAACCAGCAGAGATTTTTCAGGGACTCTGCTTATTCCAAAATAAGAGTGAAAATAACGATAGGAGAAAAAAACAAAAAAATCAAATTCTTGCTCGTTTTTTCCAATCCAGTCTATTAGCTGGGGATAATAGGGACCATTTTCCTTTACCCATTCAAGCTCATCTTCAATCCTGTGCTCTTTGCCAAAAATTTTATCCTGAATTTTTCCGAATCTTTCAATATCCCTCTCTTTTTTCACAGGAAACCTTCTAACTCTTATCCCATTTATCTCTTCTAAACCTTCTTTGTAGTGATTTCTCCATGTTATATAATCGAGGGCACATGAGGTTAAAACCTCTATCTCCCAATACTTTTTCATTCTCTCTGCAACAAGCCTTGCATGAAGTTCTGCACCTCCACTCACCTCCAGACCATATCTCTGGACAACAAAGGCAACACGATGTCTACCCATGAGAAAGAAAGATTATAAATGAAAAACCTTTTGAAGACAAGAAAT
>JBBIMS010000235.1:0-2728 GCA_037444285.1 Candidatus Aminicenantota bacterium
TCTTTTATCAAATTCCAAGAAAAAAATAAATACCATAATTTTTGCTAGGAGGAAATCAATGAAAATTACAATTAGTGTCATTAAAGCTGATGTGGGGTCTATAGGAGGGCATCTTACCCCAGGCTCAGAACTTTTTAAAACAATAAAGGATTTTGTTTCAGAAAATGGGAAGGGTTTAATCATTGACCATTACATAAGCTTTACTGGAGATGATGTGTCTATACTTATGACCCATACAAGGGGCGTTTCAAATCCTGAAATTCACAAATTGGGGTGGGATGCTTTCAAGGCCGGGACTGAGGTCGCCAAAAGGCTTGGACTTTACGGAGCGGGTCAGGATCTCCTTGTGGATGCTTTCTCAGGAAATGTCAAGGGACTTGGACCTGCTGTTGCTGAGATGGAATTTGAGGAGAGGCCAAATGAGCCATTTATTTTCTTTGCTGCTGACAAAACTGACCCTGGCGCCTACAACCTTCCCTTCTATCTTGCCTTTGCTGACCCGATGTACTGCTCAGGACTTCTCCTTGCTCCCCATATGACAAAGGGTTTCAAATTCACAATAATTGATGTAAATTATACGGAAAGGGATAGGGTTATTGAGTTAAATGCTCCTGAAGACCTTTACAGTATAGCAGCTCTCCTGAGGGACACAGAGAGATTTGTAATTGAGAGTATTCACAGTAGAGCCACAGGAGAACAGGCAGTTGCAATCTCAACAACAAGGCTTCACAACATAGCGGGTAAATACACAGGAAAGGATGATCCAATTGCAATTGTTAGGGTTCAGGGAGCATTCCCTGCAACTGGAGAGGTTCTTGCTCCCTTTGAGATAGGTCCTTTTGTTGCTGGATTTATGAGAGGAAGCCACAATGGTCCTCTTATGCCTTCAAAGCTCCAAACAACCATTTCATTTTTTGATGGTCCTCCTGTAGTAACAGGGGCTGCCTTCTCTATAAAAGATGGAAAACTCACAGGTCCTGTTGATGTCTTCGACCATCCATTCTGGGATTATGTGAGGGAAAAGATAGCGGAAAAAGCAATTTCAATAAGGAGACAAGGATTCACTGGACCAGCAATGCTTCCTTATTCAGAGCTTGAGTATGGAGGGATTGTAAAAATTCTTGAGGAACTGGATAAAAGATTTTATTTGAGATAAAATTAAAAACTCTCTGCAGGAGGGTTGGATGAAAGACTTTCTGGAAAGAAAGTTTCATCTCACGGAAAATGGGACAAATTTAAGAACTGAGGTTATTGCAGGACTTACAACATTCCTGACAATGTGTTACATAATCTTTGTAAACCCTGTGATTCTCGGAGCTGCAAATATGGATAAGGAAGCTGTTATGTTTGCAACTTGTATAGGCTCTGCAATAGCAACATTTCTGATGGGCATTCTGGCAAACTATCCAATAGCCCTTGCTCCAGGGATGGGGCATAACGCATTTTTTGCCTTTATAGTTTGCGGAGCAATGGGATTCACATGGCAACAGGCTCTTTCAGCAAATTTGATTTCAGGGACAATATTTCTTCTCCTTGTAATCTTTGGACTGAGTAGATTATTTATTGAGATGGTTCCAGAATCCCTGAGGCACGCAATCGCAGTGGGAATAGGGCTCCTCCTTGCTATGATCGGACTTCAATGGGCAGGTTTTATAAAAGGAAATCCTGCAACCCTTGTCTCCCTTGGAGACTTATCAAGCAAATCTGTTATAATCTCAACAGTCGGATTTCTTGTAATGATAATTCTCCTTGTTCTGAAAGTTAGAGGAGCAATAATAATAGGTCTCCTTTCATCCCTTCTAACATCAATTATCCTTGGAGTTGCAAAGTTTGAAGGAATCCTTTCCCTTCCCCCATCTCCAAAACCAACACTCTTAGCCTTTGATTTTGGAGGATTAACAAAGCACTGGTCTGATTTTGTTGCGGTAGTCTTTGTTCTCCTTTTCCTTGATATTTTTGATACAGTTGGAACTTTGATAGGCGTTACATCCCAGGCAGGGCTTTTAAAAAATGGTAAGCTCCCAAAGGTAAAGGAGGCTCTCTTTTCTGATGCAGTCGGAACTGTTGTGGGCGTATCCTTTGGAACATCAACAATAACAAGTTATATTGAGAGTTCTGCTGGTGTTTCTCAAGGAGGAAGGACAGGTTTAACTTCTATCACAGTTTCATTTCTTTTTATAATCGGTCTATTTTTCTCTCCTCTTGTAAAAACAATGAGCACTGCCATCCCTGTTACAGAGTCCTTTTCCCAGTATCCAATTATAGCTCCTGCTCTCATTCTTGTGGGAGCTTTCATGCTTACTGGAGTTAGATTGATTAAATGGGATGACTACACAGAGGCAATTCCAGCATTTCTGACTTTGCTCATAATGCCTCTTACCTTCAGCATAACAGAGGGGATAGCCTTCGGATTTATTACATATGCAATCCTAAAGATTGTCACAAGAAGATTTAAAGAAGCTCACTGGCTACTTTACATTCTTGCTCTTCTTTTTCTCGGGCTTTTCATCTTGAGAACTTATCTTGGTGGGTAGATAAGTGTGATTAATATCATTGATTTTTAAAATTGAATTAATTAAAATTGGAGCGGAGGTTTAAATGAAAAGGAAATTGCCTCTGTTTTTAATGGTTTTCTTTGCCTTCTCCTTCACTCTGATACTCTTTGCTCCAGAGAAGAAGGAGTTAAAGGGGGTTAAGATTGAAGGGGGAAAGGAGATAATTTCCAATG
>JBBIMS010000235.1:2740-3695 GCA_037444285.1 Candidatus Aminicenantota bacterium
AATTTATTAGCCCTTTCAAGATTTGTTGAGCAGGAAAGGTCAAAAGGGAATCTGAGGAGTTTCAGAAAGGATTTTGATCCCACTGATAAAAGCTTCCACGAAAGATTTCATCAGTTCTATAATGGAGTGAGAGTTTTTGGTGCTCAAATAATTGTTCATGGGAAAGAGGGTAAAATCTATTTTATCAATGGTAACTTCTATGATAATATCTCAATTGATACAAAGCCTGAGATAACTACATCATCAGCAATCGAAATTGCTCTGAATGATTCTGGAATAAGGGACCTTACAGTTTCCAAAGAACCAGAATTGGTTATATTCCCTTCAAAGGATGGGTACTTTCTTGCCTATGAAATAATCCTAGAAAAATTCGGAACAAGGCTTGTTTACTTTGTTGATGCAAAGAAAGGAGATATTATTACAAGTTATAACGACATCAAATATCAGGCAGCAATTGGCGTGGGAACAGGAACATGGGGGGATAAAAAGAAGTTTAGCGCCCTCTTTCAAAACTCTGCATATTACCCTGATGACAGAATGAGGCCAGCGAGAATTTATACCCTTGATATGAAGAATGACTATTATTACGGTTACTGGACAACAACCACGAACAATGTCTGGAATGATGGAGCCCTTGTTGATGCTCATGTTTATTCAGGATGGACATACGACTATTTTTACAAAGTTCACGGAAGGGATGGTCTGGATGACAGCAATATGAGAATAAGGGTTTTTGTCCATTACGGTTATTCCTACAACAATGCCTTCTGGGATGGTGATGATATAGTTTTTGGAGATGGGGATGGCGTTTATTACACAAACTTTGCATCTGCCCTTGATGTTGTAGCCCACGAACTAACCCATGGTGTAACCCAGTTCTCTTCTAATTTAATCTACTGGGGAGAATCTGGGGCTCTAAATGAGGCTTTTTCAGACATAATGGGCGTATGCGCTG
>JBBIMS010000236.1:0-978 GCA_037444285.1 Candidatus Aminicenantota bacterium
TTAGCTCAGAAAAAAGAATTAAAATTCAAAAAGCACTTCTCAAAATTTCCAGTGCTTTTTTTATAACATCTCTCTCACTCTGAAAACTTGCCTTCTCAATAGCTTCCTCAGCATCAAACCATTTTGCCTCAATAACCTCCCAATCATGATCCTCTATGCAACCCTCAATATATTCCATAAGGAAAAAGTGGACAAACTTGTGCAACCTGACCCTCCTCTCCTTTGCAAAATACCAGTATTCAATTGTTTTAATTTTCTGAACAATTTTGCACTTTAGTCCTGTTTCCTCCTCCACCTCCCTCAAGGCAGCCTCTTCCTCACTTTCATTCTCTCCGATTAGTCCTTTAGGAAGGCACCATCTTCCCTCCTTTGGAGATATCAGAACAAATTTGATCTTGTCACCTTCTTTTTTGTAAACAACACCGCCTGCGGAAACTTCCTTTTCAGTCCTTACGGGCATTTTTCACCATCTCTTTAAGTTGAAGAGCGTTCTGGACAGCCCAAGCATTGGCATCGTTGTTGTAATAAACAAAAACATTTACATTCTTCTCTAAATATTCTTTTATGAAAAAAGCATCTCTCATAATTTCTTTCTCGCTGTATAGGGAAGAATAGAGAGAGGTTGGACCATGCCTTCGCATGTATATAAAATCTGCAGTTGAAGGAGAATCTATCTCGACCCCAGGATAATCGCTAAAACAGAGGGAAATATTATAAATTCTCAAAATAGAAAAAACCTCTTCATTAATCCATCTTTTATCCCTTAATTCAATGGAAAACCTTCCATTCTTTATAATTTCCTGGGATGAAAGAACCTCGCAAAATTCTTTCAAAAGTTCTTTTTTGAAAGAAAATGATGGTGGTAGCTGAAAAAGAATTGGTCCAAGTTTCTCCTCAAAAACTGAAATCACTGATAAGAATTTTTTCAAAACAGATTCTACATTTTTCAGCTTTTTTATGTGGGTTATGCTTCTATTT
>JBBIMS010000236.1:1015-3648 GCA_037444285.1 Candidatus Aminicenantota bacterium
TTATTTTTCCAGTTTTCAACAGTTTTTTCTAAAGGAAAGCGATAAAAGGTCATATTAACTTCTACAGTTTCAAAATACCTCGAATAAAATTCGAGCCATCTATTCTGAGGAATTCCCTCTCGATAAAATATTTTACGCCAATGACTGTAATTCCATCCACTTGTTCCTATTAATGCCTTCATAAAAGTGAAAAGCCCCCTTTATTTTGGGGGCTTCTCTTTTTTCCGGGTTTTTGCTACTGAGCTGAGCTTATTATCTAATAAGCTCTCTCAGTCTCTTGCCAGGAACGAACTTGGGAACTTTCTTTTTGGGGATCTTAATTACTTCACCAGTCTTGGGGTTCCTTCCGTTTCTTGCTTTTCTCTCTGCCACTTTAAATGTCCCGAACCCTACAAAGGTCACTTTCTGCCCGCTCTTTAATGCCTTCTCAATACCACTGATCAATGAGTTAATAGCCTTTGCTGCTTGAGCTTTTGTAACCCCGGAGTCCTTAGCAATCTTTGCTACCAAATCATTTTTGGCCATCTCTTACCTCCTCTTCCTTATATTTACTACTAAAAAAACCCCTTGTCAAGTGTTTCATGCTTGAAATTAAAGGAAGTTCAAAAATTTGGCGAAAAGCCTTATAAATAAAGGAAGAAACCCTATTCAATAAAAGCTTTATTTTACAAGGGGATACATAATAGAATCTCAAGGGGAACTTTTACTTTCAATGTTTTGATAGATGATGGGCTATTCTAAGTGGCTCTGGTATTCTAAACTTCGAGGATGAAACTATGATTTCTATAGAAAAATCAAGGTCAACCAGATGACCGGGAGAAACATAGACAGGCATTACATTTTCTTTAGTTCTCAAAGAAACCCCTACTATCTCATTTTTTTCATTCTTCATATATGAAAATGCTCCTCTTTTAAAGGTCGGAATAGGCGTGGGATAAAAAGGTTTCTTTGCACATCCAACTGTAGGAATGTTTAAAAGAACACCAAAATGGGAAGCAATTCCTAATTTTCTTGGATGGGCAATTCCATTTCCGTCGACAATTACCATTTGAGGCTTTATTTTTATACTTTCCCATGCACCAAGCATTGAAGGAATCTCTCGAAAGGCTAAGAATGAAGGAATGTAAGGGAATCTCACTTTATCTTCAAATATTGCCATATCAATGACTTCAAGCTCAGGAAAGGAAAGGGTAACAAGAGCAGTTTTTATTCTATCTTTCCAATAACTGGAATCTATTCCTCCAATCAGTTCTATTCTCTCGAAAGTTCTTTCGATTTTTACAAGGGAGCTAAGTTTTCTCTGTATTTCCTTAGCTTTTTCAAGGGACGATGGAATGTAAAATCTCATTTTTATATTTTTTTATAAAAAAATCCCTGATAACTACCTCTTCTCTGAAACTCCCTTTCAATATCCATTATAACCTCTGATTTTTTGAGAACCCATTGTGGAGCAACAAGCAAAAACTGTTCCCTTTCTCCTGTTATTCTATGAATAATTGTTGAGGGGTGAAGTCGTTCTATAAAATCCACTACAATTTTTACATATCTGTCTTTTTCCAAGAGTTCGATTTTATTCTGTTCATACATTTTTTGCAATTCAGTTCCTGCAAGGACATGCAAAGGGTGAATTTTCACACCATCGATTTCTATACTGGCAAGATAATTTGCTGTTTCCATCATGTCATCCCAAGATTCTCCAGGGATACCAAGGATAATATGAGCACAAACCTGGAGCTTCCTTTTTTTAGCCCTCTTAAAGGCAGCTTCAAAATCTGAGAATGTGTGATTTCTATTTAAAAATTGGAGACTTCTTTCATGAATTGATTGAAGCCCTATCTCAAGCCATAAATAGGTTGTTCTCGATAAAACTCCAAGCCCATCAAGAATTTCATCAGGCAATGTGTCAGGTCTTGTCCCTATTGAAACACCAACAACTCCTTTATAGGAAAGGGCGATATCAATATACTCCTTTAATTTTTCCCAGCTACAGTATGTATTGGTGTGAGCCTGAAAGTAAACTATATAGAGATTTGCACCATATCTTGCTTTTGCGAACCCAATCCCTTTCTCAATCTGCTCATTCAAAGGAAGTCCTGCAAACTTTATTGGTCCAGAACCATATTTGTCGCAGAATATACATCCCTTAGAAGAAAGAGTTCCATCTTTGTTTGGACAGAGAAATCCAGCATCAACAGGTATTTTCTGAACCCTCTCCCCAAATTTCTTTATTAGATGCTGGCTAAAAGAGTTATAAGGTCTCATCATTTAAATTTTAACCCTTCTCATGGCTAAATTAAAGCCATTTGAATCACTTCAGCTTGTATTTTTTTAAAATTATTATATAATTTAAAAAAGAAATGGTAAAGAGAAAGAGGTTAGAAGATGGATAAGAAAGAGACATTCAAAAGGGCAATAACTTCTTTTTTAGAATCTGTGCTGGAAGGAAAAGGGAAAAACCTTGAGAAGAAATTTGAGAGCTTTGAAAGTAAAATTGTGGAAGCTCTTAATGAACTTATGCATTCTTTAAAATTCCAGGTTGAGCCTGCTGACCTTAAGGGAGTGGAAACTCTATGGGAAGAATTTCAAAAAGAAATAGAGTTTGCAAGGCCTGCTTCGGAAAAAATTCGCCTCCT
>JBBIMS010000237.1:0-2166 GCA_037444285.1 Candidatus Aminicenantota bacterium
TGAGGGAACTTTGAAAGAGAATATTCCCTCATCTTTTAATCTTTCCTTTATAAGATTATAAAACTCCTTTGTGTAGAGTCTGTTAATCTGGGCATTTATAGGCTCTGGCAAAATCATTATTATGCAATCCCATTTTTTCCTCTCCTTCTGCAGAAAAGTTCTTGCATCTCCCCGGTGGAATTTTATACTTTTTTCTTTAAAAAACCCTTTAAAAACTTTAAAGCCTTCTGAAATCCTTATTATTTCAGGGTCGAGCTCAAGATAGTCAATTTTGACATCTCTATATTTTAGAGCCTCTCTCAATGCTCCTCCAAAGCCACCACCTATTATCAGAACCTCTTTTGGAGATTTGGTCAAAAGAAGAGGAAAATGAACACTCTCCTCACCTCCTTCCCTTTCATGGGAAGAGAAGGAGAGCATGCTATTTTCGTAAACAGATATTTCGCCCTTTTCATTCACAACAGAAATTTTTCCGAACCTTGAATCCTTAGAAATAATTAGCTCCAATGGAGACCAGTATTTCTTTGCCAGGAGATTGTCGGCAAAAAACCCAAAAATTAAAAGAAAAAAAGCAAGCAGAAGAGAGATTAAAAAAAGTTTTAAATTAGGTTTGAAGATCAGAAAGAGAAGGAAAATACCAATCAATCCCACTATGGTTGTCCCCATCCAGTTGGATGTGTGGGGAACAATGAAAAAGTAAACAGATATTGAGCCCAAAGAAGATCCTATGCTCTCAAGGATGTAGGTTATACCAAGTCTTCCATTTAAAAGCTTTACATTTAAAACAAATAGAATCCCAAGAAAGGATGAGACAAGAAGGGTCAGAAGGGCAGAAAAGAGTAGAATCCAGTGAAAAGGAGGAATTTCTCCCGGTAGTTTATGGATCAAAAATCTGTTCAACCTCAGAAAGATGAGGGAAACCAGAAAAAAGAAGATTGTAATTAAATAAAACCTGTAAATTTTATCCTCGCTAAAGCTAATTCCCTCAGCGATCAAAGCACCAATTCCCTCCCACAAAAGCCAGAATCCAAGAATAACACCAAAATTTAGCTCATTCCCCCAGAATACAGCAGAGAACTCCCTTACAATTATTATTTGAAACCCAAGACAAAAAAATCCAAGAAGAAAGGGGAGGAGGATCTTCAAACTTTTCATTTATATTAATTTAACTTTTAAAAGGGAAGAAAGTCAATTGTTTCTGCGTTGCATGGAAGATTTTATTCGTATTTTTTTGATTGATAAAAAAAATGGCGGGGCCGACGGGACTTGAACCCGCGACCTCCGGCGTGACAGGCCGGCGTTCTAACCAATCTGAACTACGACCCCGAGCTTTTAATATAAAACATTCAAAGAAATTTTGCAATACCCTTTTAAACTTTTTCTGAGCCTTGACAAATCTAATCCTCCTCCTTGAGCTTCTCTTTTAATTTATTCCACCACTCGATTCTCTTTTTTATGTCTTTCTCAAATCCCAATTCTCCAGGCTCATACCATTTTCTCCCTCTTAAAGACTCGGGGAGAGTTTCCATTGATGTTGTCTTTTCCTCAGTGTTGTGGGCGTAAATATAACCTTCTCCATAACCAACCTTTTTCATCAAAGGAGTAACAGGATTCCTTAAATGAAGAGGGACTGGCTCGTGAAGAGTTTCTTCCACATCTTTCGAAACCGCCACGTATGCTCTGTAAACAGAATTACTCTTTGGTGCTGAAGCAAGATAAATCACTGCCTCTGCAAGAGCAAGCTCTCCTTCTGGAGAACCAACAAAATCGTATGTATCCTTTGCGTTCAATGCAACGGTTAAGGCATTCGGGTCTGCAAGCCCAATGTCTTCAACTGCAAAACGAATAAGCCTTCTTGCAATGTAAAGGGGGTCTTCGCCACTCTTTAGCATTCTAACAAGCCAGTAGAGGGATGCATCCACATCAGAATTTCTAAGGCTCTTGTGAAGGGCAGATATTAAGTTATAATGTTCTTCATAAGCTCTATCATAAATGAAAACTCTCTTTTGCATTGCTTCTTTTGCTATTTCCATTGTAATTACTTTTGAACCTTCTGCAACAGCCATCTGAGAAGAAATCTCAAGAAAGTTTAGCAATCTCCTTGCATCTTTGTTCGAATAAATTATCATTTGTTGAAGGGCATTCTCTTCCAATTTTAGTTCTAAA
>JBBIMS010000237.1:2196-3608 GCA_037444285.1 Candidatus Aminicenantota bacterium
TAAAGGCAATTTTTCTGAGAGTATCCTCTTCAAGAGGCTTTAAAAGAATAACCTCAACCCTTGAAAGGAGAGGAGAAATTATTTCAAAGGAAGGATTTTCTGTGGTAGAACCGTAAAGGATAATATCTCCCTTTTCAACATAAGGAAGAAAAGCATCCTGCTGAGCCTTATTAAATCTGTGAATTTCATCGATAAATATTATTGTTGGCTTTCCGAACATTCTTTTTTTTGTTTCTGCGGATTCCATAACTTGCTTTACTTCCTTTATCCCTGATAAAACTGCAGAAAAGAAAGCTGTGGGAAAATCGAGTTTTTCAGCCAGGATTCTCGCTATGGATGTTTTCCCTGATCCAGGGGGTCCCCAAAAAATCAATGAAATTGTGAGATTATTTTCAATTATTCTATCAAGAATTTTCCCTTTTCCCGTAATATGTTCCTGTCCATAAACCTCATCCAATGACCTTGGCCTCATCCTTTCTGCGAGAGGTGGTAAAGTTCCTTTTTGCATTTTTTAATCAAAGTTCCCTTTCAAATATTCTGTGGTAGAGGTTAGACCCTGAACAATCTTATATACACAATTCTGTCTAAGGGTTATAAAGCCAAGCCCTTTTGCAGTTTCTCTAATTGTTTTCTCATTCGCACCCTGGATAATCAGTTCCTTAATAGGAGGTGTGATTTTAAGAATTTCATAAATGGGAAACCTACCTTTAAATCCTGTTCTGTTACACTCATCACAACCTTTTTCTTTGTAAAAGGTAAATTCATAGGTATCAAGATCCTCAATTTTTAAATCTACCTCAAAGGTTGTCTTTGCTGGTTCTTTACAATTGTCGCATAATCTCCTTATCATTCTTTGATTTAGAACAAGCTTCAATCTCTCTGAGAGAAGTTTAGAATTGACTCCAACTATATCTCGGAGGACATGAATCGCTTGTGCTGAGTTCCTTGCATTAACCTCAAGGATAATGGGGAAATTAATACTGTATCTGAAAAGAATATTGATGGAGTTCTCATCCTGTAGAGAAAAAACAAAGAGAATCTCAGGTTGGGTATCAATAGCTTTCTTGATAATATAGGATGGGGGAAATCTTTCTTCAAGTTCGATCTGGTTTACTCCGGGTAGCTCCATGTAGACAAAAGGTTCAACAGAAGTAACCCTCCACCCTTTTTTTAAGTAATACTTCATCAGTGAATAAAGGGGAGCAGAAACTACAGAGACTCCCTCCCTTCTTTCAATTGTGTCAGTAATGTCTTTCAAATCGAGCTCTGTAAGCCAGATATCCCTCAGGTCCTTCCCAAAATTATTTTTATCAATAATTTTAATCGAGATTATGTTCCCGTATCTTGACGGTGTAGATTGAACATGAATCTCATAATTCTCTTTGAACTCTGCAAGGACAATCTTTCCTTTT
>JBBIMS010000238.1:0-3607 GCA_037444285.1 Candidatus Aminicenantota bacterium
GGAAAATTTAATAGCCCTTCTCAGGGTTGATGAAAAATATTTTGAAGACCCAAAATTTGGAAGCCTTTCAAAGGTTGAGGTAGGGGACTGGGTGATTGCAATTGGAACTTCCTTTGATAGTTTCCCCTCTGCTTCCTTCGGAATAGTCAACTCAGTCAAAGGTAAAGAGTTTAATGTTAGCCTTGCGACACCTCCTGGAGGGAGTGGGAGCGGTGTTTTTAATTCCAAAGGAGAGTTGATAGGAATTCTGAGGGGGGATATTTCAGGAAGGAATGTGTGGATAAGTTTTCGGGAAGATATTAGAAAAAACACTCCTACTTTCATGGCAGGGGGCTCTCTCTCCATGATTATTCCTGTAGAAAGAGCAAGGGAGATTTACGAAGATCTGAAGAAAGAAAGTTATGAGAAAAAGCCCTATCTCGGTATTACTGTCAAGGAAGTGGACGGAAGGGTCATTGTGCAAAGTGTTTTGAGGAAAAGCCCTGCGGAGAAAGCTGGTATTAAAGAGAAGGACTACATAATTTCTCTAAATGGTAAAAGAATTTACAAGCAGGAAGATTTGTCCAATATAATTCAGAATAGAAAAGTTGGAGATAAAGTAACCCTTGAAATTGAAAGGGACGGGAGATTAATAAAAAAGGAAGCAATTCTTGAGGAAGCGCCAAAAGGATACTTTGCATTTCCTCCCATGCCACCATCTCCTCCACCACTTCCTCCTTTTCCTTTTAAAATAGCTCCAAAGGGATATCTTGGTGTTCTTGTAGACAGGGTTCCTGAAGGAGTTGAACCTGAGGAGGGAGCTTATGTCAAAAGGGTAGAGGGTGGCAGCCCTGCAGATAAAGCGGGGTTGAAAGAAGGCGATATAATAATCTCCGTTGACAAAGAAAAAATTTTCAGCCCTGACGATCTGGTTGAAGTAATTGGAAATAAAAAGCCAGGAGAACAGATTGAAATTAGTTTTATCAGAGATAAAAAAGAGAACAAATGCACAGTCACTCTTGCGAAAAGGAAGGAATGGACATGGTATTGGGATTGGGACGATTTCTCCAAATATTTTGAACTTGAAAGAGAGAAGGCAAAGACAGAAAAAGAAAATGAGAGGATGAAAGAATTACTTGAAAGAAAGAAAAAAGCAGCAGAAAGGGAATACACAAAAATGCAGAAAGAGCTTGAAAAAGCTAAGGAGGAGCTAAGAAAAGCTCTTGAGGCTTTAAGAGAAAGGTTTGACTCTATAAAAATTATGGTAAAAAGCAAAAAAGAAGGGATTGAAATTTAAAGAGCTTTTTCAGAAAGGCAAAATAAAATTAGAATATACTCTCTCCCTGGATCTTTTCAGGGACAGCTAAATTGTAGAGTTTGCATATGCTTTTATAGAAGTCAAGAATATTCACTGGGTTCTTTTTGATTTTTACATTGCTAAAGAATATACCGTTTATCTGGCTTGGTTCCATTGTGCAATGGTCAGCACTCCAATTTTTGTCATTATCCTGGACAATTTCCTCATTCATTCCTCCAAGGGTTGACTGCCAGGAGACCCTGTAACCGTAATTAGTTGCTGCTCTAAGGTCAGGAACAATTTCCTCATCGAATTCTCTATAAAGTTCTTCCCTTTTATAAACTCTAAATACTGGCCTTTCTCCAGTTACTGGATCTACAAAGGATTCCATTTTCCTTGCAATTTCATCTTTAACTCTTTCATAATCTTCAGGCTCCACAGAGCCTTCTGGTTCCCTTCCCTTCAAATTTATGTAAATTCCGCCAAGCCCAAGGGAAAAAGCCTTTGTCCTTGACCAATCCACATAGGGAAATATTGTCCTTCCCTCTGTCCCCCACAGATCCTCTAGATTTCTAAGCCTGTCCTTTGCAGACCCCTTCTCAACAAGGAAACCATTTTCCCTCAGCCAGACATTCAGGTTTATTCCCCTTCTAAAAGGAGCGAACCCATGGTCAGAGATAACCATGAGTATCGTGTCTTTGTCCATAACCTCCATAACCTTTCCCACTATCTCATCCATTTTCTGGTAAGCTCTCAAAATTGTGTCTCCATATTTTTCTGCAAGGGATTGATTGTATATTGGATTTTTTGGATCTATTAGCCTCCACATAACATGCTGAGCCCTGTCAGTAAACATATAAACAAAAATGAAAATATCCCAGTCTTTTTGATTGAGCATCTTCATCATCATTTCCTCTTCCATGTTGGCTGTCGCAAACATATCGGAAATAAAGTATTCTTCACTACCGAGGAATGTAGAGATAGACCATGTGTCTGTCCTCCAGCCAATTGTCTTGTAAAGTCCTATCAAATCAGCAATCTCCCGCGAAAATTTTGGAGGGTAAGATATTGGGAAGATAGGGACTCTCGGGTGAATATTTACTGGGGTCAGGTGAAGCATAATTTCGGGCTCAATAGACTCAAGGTAGAACTTTGCGATTCCCTTAACCTTTATGAATCTGTTGAAGGGGAATTCAAACTCAAACCAGTCAGACCATTCACCTATACCAATCTCCTGAATCCTTTCTTGAACAATTAATCTTATTCTTTTTGTAGAAGGGTTAAGCTCAATCCGAAGAGGGACAGTTATATCTCTCTTTATTCCCTTCTCCCTCATTTTTACAGGATTTGATGGATCATAAAATAACTTGTTTCTTGGACCGAGAATATCTGTTTCCCAGGAACTTCTTTCTTTATCAAGATAAACAATTCTTACACTGAATTCATTGGAAGCACTGAAGAGCTCTTTATTTGTAGTGTAGAGGGCAGGATAACCAATTGTCCCCCTCATATCAGGAACTCCAAGACCAGCAAGAAGTTTGCCAGCTGAACCAAGTTCAGGGGGAGGGAATGTATCGGGGATGTGAAATACCTTAGCTCTTATTCCCTTTGATGTTAAATATTTGAAGAAAGGTTCTCCCTTCATGTTGTTGATAGGGTAGGGAGATTTTTCCGGTAGAAAATTCAAGGCGAAATACAAGACTGAGATTGAAATGGCTAAACTGAATACCAGAGCCAGAATTAGAGAGTATGAAGTTTTTGCCCTGAAAACCTTTAGAAGAACAAAAATTGCAATGAAAAAGAACAGGAAAGAAATAAGGGGTATAAAAACTGGATTTCTTTTTCCGAAAAGGAATTTTTTCGTCCCTTCTCCCATTACGACATAATCAGGCAGATAAGTTCCAGGAACCCTTTTCAGAAAATCAAATACACCTGAACCTCCTGGATCAAGCCCAGTCATGAAAGAAGCCCATGAGACTGGAGTCTGGGGTGGATTGGTTGGGATCATATTTGTGAATATTCCTTCCCTTTCCAGCTTTGCAAGATTGGGAAGTTTTCCTTCCTTGAGGAATTGAGAAGTAAGCTGAAAATCCGCTCCATCAAACCCAAGAATAATCACCTTGGGCTTTTCACTTGAAGTTAAGAAGCTTGAAATAGCTAATAATAAAAATAGGAGAAATGGAATTTTATTTTTAATTGATAAAATATTCATCATTCTTTGCCTCCAATTGTCTATTTTAAATAAGGACTTTTCTCATGTCAAAATCAGTTTAAATTGGGCAATATGAAATTTTAATTTAGCGGAAAAATAAATTTTTTCAATTTTTTTTA
>JBBIMS010000239.1:0-247 GCA_037444285.1 Candidatus Aminicenantota bacterium
AGGGGAAAAAGGTTCTGAGGTTAATTTAAGATGGATTAGAAATCAGCAGAAAATGAACTCTAAGATTTTAAGAGCCTCTATTTACAATCCCCAGTGGAAAGTGATAGACTCCTCACCTTCTTCTTGTCTGATCAGAATTTACAGTATTTACCCCACCCTTTCTGAATCTATAAAGAATTTCATATTGGAACAGAAAAGATTCGGGCTTAAGAGAATAGTAATGGATTTGAGAAATTGCTGGGATGGG
>JBBIMS010000239.1:257-602 GCA_037444285.1 Candidatus Aminicenantota bacterium
CATGGAAGAGGCTTTAGAACTTGCTAAAATCTTCACGAAAGATGGTAAGATAATCACTCAAGGGAAAGATGAGAAAAAGGGAGAAATTTCTCTAAAGGGAGAGTCTGATTTTGAAGACATTCAACTGAACCTCATTGTGGGAAAAGGGACATTTGGTCCAGCGGAGATTTTTGCCTATCTTGTAAAATATTCAAAAAGAGGGATTATCTATGGAGAGCAGACCTTGGGGCTCACTTCTATCCAGCAAATTTTTTATTTAAGCAATGGCTCTGCTGTTATCTTAAAGGTTAAAGAGATTTTATCCCCTTCAGGAACTCCCTTTTACAAAGAAGGGATTATTCCTGA
>JBBIMS010000239.1:653-3593 GCA_037444285.1 Candidatus Aminicenantota bacterium
AAATTGAATGGAAAAACCAAAAGAAGAAAGATATAGAAGAGGAAAGTTATCATTCTTTTATTTTCTTGTTGGAACTTTGATCCTTCTAATCCTTCTTGCCCTTGATTTTTATCTATATAAGGAAAAAAATAAATCCCTCCTTTTTTCAAATATATTCAGAAAGTCTGAAGAAGAAACTCTTCTTGAGATCATGAACCCAGTTCTAAAAAGTTTTTCCCCAAGAAATGTTGAGTTTGATGAAAAAAATGGTTTTAAATACTGGAAATTTAAGACCCCCTCTTTTGCAGAATCTAAGGCTCAAGCCTTTATGATATTTGAAAAACTTGAGAAAGAGGGTCTAAAGGGAAGAATGGAATGGGACAAAAGTAAACCTGATAGGGTAAAGCTAAGTGTTTTTTCAAAGAAAAAACAGATCGGGGTTGTAATATTCGAGAGCATGGCAGTTTCAGAAGAAAAAAGGGATGGAAAAAGAAGATTTGAGGGAGAAGTAGCAATTATAATTGACGATATAGGATATTCTGTTGAACTTGTGGAAGAGATTTTAAAGATAAAGGAACCTATTACCCTTTCTGTTTTCCCCTTTTTACCCGGTTCAAAGACCTGCGCTGAAATAGCCTCTAAAAATGGGAAAGAAGTTATCATTCATATGCCTATGGAGTCCAACAATGGAGGAGATTTAGAGATTGGGATAATAAAGGAAAAAATGGGGGAAGGCGAAATAAAAGAGAGGCTCGAAAAAGCGATAGAATCTTTACCTCAGGCAAAGGGGATGAACAACCATAAAGGCTCAAAAATTACAAGAAATGAGCATTTGATGGAGATAATTCTAAAAGAGCTTAAGAATAGAAATCTTTTCTTTATAGACAGCAGAACCTCTGATTACTCTGTAGCTATGAAAGTTGCAAAAAAAATCGGCCTACCCTCTTCAGAGAGGGATGTCTTCATCGACTCAATCAATTCAAGACCTCAAATTGAAAAAAATGTTCTAAAATTATTCAAACTTGCAAAAAAGAAAAAGAGGGTCATAGGAATAGCTCACCCTTATCCCGATACAATAGAAGTTTTGAAAGAACTCCTTCCAAAGGCTGAGATTTTTGGAGTAAAGCCTGTTTTTGTCTCAGAAATTGTTATGGGAAATTGAATTAGGAGGTGCCAATGAAAAAGGATTATCTTCTTTGCGATTTCCACATCCACACAAGAATAAGTGATGGAGATATGGATGTTTCAGATGTTATAGACCTTTATGGAAAATCTGGTTTTGACTGCATAGCTATTACTGACCACATAATTTCAGGGGAAAGTATAGTTGATAAGGTTGCGATTGCCATGAAAAAGATAAGGCTTGGAGGAAAGGGATACTACATTGAAGAGGACGAATTCAGCCAATATCTTGAGGTTCTTAGAAGGGAAGCCCAAAGAGCATGGGAGCTATATGAAATGATTGTTATCCCAGGGGTTGAAATCTCAAAAAATTCAATTTCGGAAAAACAGGGCGCTCACATAATTGCCCTGGACATAAAAGAATTCATATCTGCAAAGTTAGAGCCTGAAGAGATACTCATTGAGATAATCAAACAGGATGCAGTTTCAATTGCTTGCCATCCCCATAAAACAGAGAGCACCCATGGAAGGGAAACATTCTACCTATGGAACAATAGAGACCATGTAAAAGATATTGTCCATCTATGGGAGATAGCCAACAGGGATGACCTTTTCAATGTTGTTTCATTAAAAAAATTTCCGTATGTTGCAAACAGTGATTTTCACAATCCAAGACATCTCTACAGCTGGAAGACTGTTATACTTGGGTGTAAAAAGGAAAAGCATGAAATTCTAAATGCCCTTAAAAAGAACGAAAACATTGCAATAACCCTTTTCAGGGGAAAATAATGGAGGAAGGGAATGAATGGTATACCTGAACCCTACATTAAGGATGACAAAAATATTCCCCAGTTTTCTTTAAGAGCTCTAATCCTTGGTCTTTCCTGCGCCCTGGTTTTTGGAGCTGGAAACATGTATCTCGGTTTAAAGGTTGGAATGACTGTCACTGCTGCAATACCCTCTGTCATTGTAGCAATTGCCTTTGTGAAGAAAGTATTCAAGAATGGTTCACCCCTTGAAACAACGATAGTCCAAAGTATAGCTGCTTCTGGGGATGCCCTAATGAATGGTGTCATTTTCACTGTTCCTGCTCTAATATTTCTCTTCCCAGATTCATCCCTTTTCAGCCTTTTCCTCTACTCTGGAATAGGTGCTTTTATCGGAGCAATCCTTGGAATACTATTCACAATACCTCTCAGGGAACTCCTCACCATAAAGGAGCACTCAATCCTTCCATATCCTGAAGGAAAAGCTTGTGCAAACCTGATAATAGCAGGAGACAAAGGAGGAGAGACAGCCTCCCCTGTTGTTTGGGGGATTGGTGTAAGTTCTTTTGCTCAATTCCTCTCTCAGGGACTAAGATTATGGAAAATTGACCCATTCTGGACTTTTCGCTTTCTGGGAAAGGCATCAATTGGATTTGAGACAACCCCAATAATGATGGGAGTTGGATACATAATTGGTTTGAAAATTGCCATAACAATGTTTGCTGGAGGAGTTCTTGCCTGGCTTTTCCTAATTCCTTTATTGAACTCAATTGGTGGAACATGGACAGGAGAATTCCTTTCAATATCAAAAAATATAAAAGAAATGGACCCATGGGAAATCTGGAGCAATTATATAAGATTTGTTGGTGCTGGCGCTGTAGCTACAGGAGGAATAATATCAGCCATAAAGGTTCTACCCTCAATCTATAAAACTTTGAAACCAATTTTTAAAAGTATCTTCTCAAAAGATGAAATTTCTTCAGTTGAGCATGGAAAGGACATTCCCATCCCTACAATTCTAATCTCAATATTGTTTATCTTACTTGTTCTAATTTTTGTGCCTTCCTTTAAT
>JBBIMS010000240.1:0-3558 GCA_037444285.1 Candidatus Aminicenantota bacterium
ATTCTTATTGGGACACCTTATGTAGAAAATTACAAGGTGGAAGGAACAATTGTGGGAGAGGAAAAGGGGGAGAAAGTAATTATCTTTAAAAAGAAAAGTAAAAAACATTATAAAAAGAAGACAGGACACAGACAGATTTACTCCCTTGTCAAAATAGAGAAGATATTTAAGGAGGAGTGATGGCAAGGAAGAAGTCAGCTGGAAATGGGCGAGATAGTAATCCTAAATATCTTGGAGTTAAAGTATTTTCAGGTCAGTTCATTCGTGCAGGATCTATAATAGTGAGACAGAGGGGGACTGTTATAAAACCAGGTTTGAGTGTCGGAATTGGGAAGGATTACACACTCTTTGCTTTAATAGATGGGATTGTAAAATTCCACACTAAAGGTGGCAGAAAGTATGTCTCTGTTATTCCTTATAACAAGTAAAATCTTGTGCGGGGTTCTTTAAAATTAAATAGGTGAAATCCTTGACAATTTTTAAAAAGAATGTAATATTCTCTGTGTTGTTAATTGGAGAAAATGTTTATTGACAGGGTCACAGTTTATTTTGAAGGGGGTAGAGGAGGAGATGGCTGTATATCCTTCAGAAGGGAGAAGTTCGTCCCTAAGGGTGGACCTGATGGAGGAAACGGTGGAGATGGAGGAAGTATCTATCTTATAAGTGATGAAAATGTTGACTCCCTTGTCTATTTCAGGTTTAGACCTATAATTAAGGCTAAGAGAGGTGAGCATGGAAAGGGTTCAAATAAGCATGGTAAAAAGGGGGAGGACATTTACTTGAAAGTTCCTGTGGGCACAGTAATTAAAGAAAAGGAAACAGGAGAGATTCTTTTTGACTTCCATTCTCCTTCAATGGTTTACCTTGCAGCTGCTGGAGGGAAGGGAGGAAGGGGGAATGCATCCTTTGTTTCTTCTACCAGGAGAGCTCCAAGAATCAGAGAACTTGGTAAGGAGGGGGAGAAGAAGAAATTGATTCTTGAGTTAAAGAGCGTAGCGGATGTTGGAATTGTAGGATTTCCCAATGCAGGAAAGTCAACTTTACTTTCAAAGACTTCCTCTGCTAAACCTTTAATTGCAGATTACCCCTTCACAACCCTGATTCCAAATCTTGGAGTTGTAAACATTGATGATGAGAAGAGTTTCATAATGGCGGATATTCCTGGGTTGATTGAGGGGGCTCATCTCGGAAAGGGTCTTGGAATCAGGTTTCTCGGACATATTGAAAGGACAAAGGTCCTTCTAATCCTTCTGGATATTTCCCATGGGGAAAAGGAAAGGGCGTTGAGGGAATATCAAATCCTTATAAACGAAATGGCAGAATACAGCTCCACTCTCACAGATAAGCCAAGGATAGTAGCCCTTAATAAGATTGACCTTATTGAGGATGATTCTATAGTTCAGGAAATTAGGACTGAATTTGAAAAAATGGGGCTTAAGACTTTCCCCATATCAGCTCTAAAAAATCAGGGAATTAAAAAATTGCTAAAAGGTGTCTGGGATTTAATTGCAGAATTTAAGGAGAGGAAAAGAATTGGAATTTTAGGGGGGACATTTGACCCAATTCATTTGGGACACATTAGAATTGGCGAGAGGGTTAAAGAGTTCTTTTCCCTTGAAAAGGTTTTATTCATTCCCTCTTACTTGCCACCCCATAAAGATTACCCATCAATTACAGAAGCCACATTAAGGTTCAGAATGGTTGAAATTGCTCTAAAGGGAAGGGATGGGCTTATTCCTTCTGCTCTTGAGATAAGCAGGAAAGGAAAATCTTATACAATAGACACTTTGAGGGAACTAAAAAGGATATACAAAAATTCCATGCTCTTTCTTATAATGGGTGTTGATGCTTTTTTAGAGATTAAAACATGGAAGGAGTGGAAAAATTTGTTGAAAGAATATTCAATTATAGTTGTGACCAGACCGGATTATAGAACCGAGCAAGCTGAGAAATTGTTAGTTGAGGAAGGTTTCCCCTTTGAAAGAGTGAATTATTTCGTAAAAAAGAAAATAGATGAAAAATATCCCTTTATTTACATTTTTGAGATGGATTCTCTCCCCATATCCTCAAGAGAAATAAGGATGAGGGTCAGAAAAG
Organism: Candidatus Aminicenantota bacterium; assembly: GCA_037444285.1. GTDB lineage: Bacteria > Acidobacteriota > Aminicenantia > JBFLYD01 > JBBIMS01 > JBBIMS01. Next base: position 2,098 of record JBBIMS010000240.1, read on the forward strand.
GAGAATCTATAAAAGATCTTGTTTCACCTGAGATTGAAAGTTATATAATAGAGAATGGATTATATAGAGGAGAGTAAATATGAGATTGAACAAGGCAATAAAAACTGCCATTTCCGCCGCACTGGATAAGAAAGCTGAAAATATTGTTGTTCTTGAGGTCAAAAAAATAGTTGATTATGCTGATTATTTCTTGATTTTGTCGGGAAACTCCGTCAGGCAAAATCAAGCAATATTTGACTCCATTATGGAATCTCTGAAGGGCTTAAAGAAAAGACCTTTTCATGTGGAGGGTGTTGAGAGGGGGGAATGGATTCTCCTTGATTATGGAAGCATTATAATACACATTTTCTCTCCAAGGGCAAGGGAGTATTACGACCTTGAATCTCTCTGGGGAGATGCAAAGAGGATGGAAATTGAAAGTCCATAAAATTATAGCCCTTTCAAGAAAAACGAAGGAAATTCTTGAGACAATAGAAAAAATCGCTCCATCAAATGTCCCTGTTCTTTTAATTGGTGAAACAGGAACAGGGAAGGACTTTTTCGCCTATCTTCTCCACCTTTACGGAAGAGGAGAGGACAAGCCATTTGTCGTTGTTGATTGCTCAATTTTACAGGAAAATCTTGCGGACTCAGACCTGTTTGGACATGAGAAAGGAGCGTTCACAGGAGCTGAGGAGATGAGAATTGGTAAATTTGAGCTCGCAAATGGTGGAACAATATATTTTGACAGAATAAACCTTTTAAACCTTTCTTTGCAAGGGAAGCTTTTGAGGGTTCTTGAAGATGGATTTATATTTAGACTTGGAGGAAATCAAAGGATAAATATCAATGCAAGAGTAGTTGCATCAAGTGATGAAGAGATTATAGAACTGGTAAGAAGCGGAAAATTTAGAAACGATCTCTTTTTTAGGCTCGATGGTTTCACAATTAGAATACCTCCTTTAAGAGAGAGGAAAGAAGAAATTATTCCTTTCTGGGACCTTTTCAGAGAGGAGGTTGAAAGGGAAACAGGGATAAAGAGAGAATTGAGTGAGAAGGCAAAAAAATTTCTTTTAGAACATAATTGGTATGGGAATTTGATGGAATTAAAAATGGCAATTAGAAGAGTCTGGCTTAATGGAAACAAAGGACTAATTAATGTATCAGAACTAATTTTTCTAAAAGAGGGTGAAATTGAAAAAAAGAAAGGATATGATAAAATGCTTCCTTTAAAGATGATGATAAAGAATTATGTGAAGGATGTATGGGAGAAGATGGGAAGAAATACTTCCAGGGCTGCAAAAGTTCTTGGGATAACAAGGAAAACCTTAAAAAAATGGCTAAAATAATAAATGTTAAAAATTTTATGGGTTGGAAAGACAAAGGAGAAGAACTTGAAAAATTTGATAAATGAGTATAAAAAAAGAATTTTGACAATGGTTCCAATAAGGAATATTGAGATTGAGGAAGAAAAAAGGTCTG
>JBBIMS010000241.1:0-3534 GCA_037444285.1 Candidatus Aminicenantota bacterium
GATTTTTTTTCCTCTCTAATTAAAATTCCATTTTTTAGCCATTCATCAATATAAATTTTTGCTCTTATGTATTTGTTCTTCTCAGGATGGGGCTCGTCGTCCTTGCCAAGAATTATTCTTACAACATTGTAGGGGCTTCTTTTATAGTATTCATCTTGCATTGCTGGTGTTATTCTGTCGTAGGGTTCAGTTATTACATCCTTTAAATTTACTTTTTTGGTATTATATCTTATCGCTCTAAATCCTTTAATGATTGCCATAATTCCTCCTCAATTTTTCTTTTTGATTTTTTATTTTGAATTGATAGGCTTATTTTTCTCCGAAAAACTCTTTTAATATTTTCACAACTTCAAATCCAGCTCTCTCCTGCCCCTCTTCAGCAGCTGCTCCGATGTGGGGAGTGCAAACTACATTGGGGTGATCTATTAAGGTGAAGTCCTCAGGAGGCTCCTTCTCAAATACATCCAGTGCCGCACCCTTTACCTTTCCTGAGTTTAGAGCCTTCAGTAACGCCCTTTCATCAACTACTCCGCCCCTTGCAATATTAACAATGCATACCCCATCCTTCATCATTTCAAATTCCCTTTCTCCTATCATTCCTTTTGTCTGTTCTGTGAGGGGGACATGAATTGTTATATAATCAGCGTTTCTCAGGAGTTCCTCCTTTTCCACCTGCTTTACATCAGGATCTGAGATCTTTACCACATCATAGGCAATTATATTCATTCCGAAAGCTCTTGCCCTCTTTGCTACTTCTCTTCCGATTCTTCCATAACCTATGATTCCAAGAGTCTTCCCATATAACTCAGTCCCCTCAAGGGTCTTCTTTTCCCATCTGTGTTCCTTCATAGATCTGTCTGCATAGGGTATTTTTCTTGCAAGGGAAAGCATTAATCCGAGGGTCAGTTCGGCAACAGAGATAGATGTTGCAGTAGGAGTGTTTGCTACCTTAATCCCTTTTTCTTCCGCAGATTTAACATCGATATTGTCAAGACCAATTCCAGCCCTCACTATTATTTTCAGATTTTCAGCTGAATCTATAACCTTTTTTGTAACCTTTGTTGCCGAGCGGACAACAATTGCATGAAAGGGTGGAATTGTCTGGGAAAGCTCCTCTTCTTTCATTCCTGGTTTCACAACAACTTCAAAATTTTTAATTGCCTCAAGCTCCTCCATTGCCTTTTTATTTAAAGGGTCTGCAACAAGTATCTTCTTCATTTCCAAGCCTCCTTAAAAACCTTTTCTGCAGCAGAAATTGATGCGCCAAATTCAACAGGATAACCGAGCTCGGCAAGGGTCATCTCAAGGGCTGAAAGAGCTGTTATTATTTCAAATGCTCCCATGTATCCAAGATGGGCGATTCTGAATATCTTTCCTTTGTAAGGTTCCTGACCTTCTGCAATATAAGCAAGATATTTGTTTCTCATTGTTTTGACAATTTTTTCACCATCAATTCCAGCAGGAGCTTTCACTGCAGTGCAGATGTTGCCGGGAATTTTAGAAAGCAGCTCTAATTTTAAAGCCTTCACACCTTCCCTTGTCCCTTCGGCAAGAATTCTGTGATGCTCGAAAAGAGCTTCAAGACCTATTTTCTTTATAAGTTCAAGGGATTTTTTCTGCTGTATGATAAGGGAAATTGCAGGAGTAAAGGGTGTTGTCTGTTTTTCAAGATTCTTCTTATATTTTTTAATGTCAAAGTAGAACTTGGGAAGTTTAGAGCTCTCAACCATCTTCCATGCCTTCTCTGAGAATGCAATATAGGCAAGACCGGGTGGAACCATAAGAGCCTTCTGGGATGCTGAAACAAGGACATCAATCCCCCACTCATCCATTGGGCATGGAGTTGCTCCAAGACCTGAAATAGCATCTACGATCAGTATCGCATCAAAATTCTTGCAAACCTCGCCATATCCTTTAATGTCGTAAACAGAACCTGAAGATGTCTCTTAAAGGGTTGCAAGGACTGCTTTTGTATCAGGATTCTCTTTCAGCTTTTTCTCAAGTTCTTCCTTTGTGAAAGGTTCTCCCCATTCAAGAACAATTTCAATCACATTCAGCCCGTAAGCCTTTGCTATCTGCCCCCATCTTTCACCAAATTTTCCACCATTGATAACTATAACCTTATCTCCAGGGGAAAGAGTATTTGTGACAGCTGCCTCCATTCCCCCTGTTCCAGAGGATAGAAGAATATAAACATCCTGTTTCGTTTGATAGACATATTTGAGATCCTCTGAAACCTCCATAAATATTTTTGAAAATTCTGCAGTCCTGTGATGGATTATAGGCTCTGCTGCTACTGATAAAGTTTCAAAGGGGATTGGAACGGGTCCTGGTGATAAAAGATAGTATTTTTTAATCATAATGCCTCCTTATAAAGTTATTATAAGATTCTAAGATAACCGAAACATTTTTTACTGTCAAATTTTCAATTTTTTGATAAGGGATTTAAAATGGGAAGGGAGATCTTTATTTTTGTTCCTCTTCCTTTTTCACTTTGTATCTCAATTTCCCCTCCATGTTTTTTAATGTTATTGTAAGAGATTGTAAGACCAAAGCCAGTCCCTATTGTTCCTTTTGTTGTAAAGAAAGGATCAAAGACTTTTTCAATGTTCTCAGGCTCTATTCCTTTTCCAGTGTCCTTTATCTCAATAAAAACTCTTTTTTCCTTAAAATAAGTTGAAATCTCAATAGTGCCTTCCTTTTCGATAGCTTCTATTGAGTTATAAATTACATTCAAGATGGCACTTTCGAGTTCAACCCTGTTTCCTTTTATAACGGGAAGATCTCCAAGGTTTGTCATTATTTTTATTTTCTTCCCTTCAGATTCAGCTAAATCCTTCCATCTTGGCTTTGTGAGCTCCACTACATCGAGAATTAATGAGTTTATCTCTATCGGTTGAGCTTCTATTTCATGTCTTTTTTCCTGGGCAAATTCCATGAGTCTACCTGTTATTTTTATCCCCTCCTTTACCATATTTTCAATTGTCTCTAAATTTTTTAATATCTTTTGATCTCTAATTAATTCCTTTATTATGCGAGCTCTTCCAGAGATAATTGTCAAGAGATTATTGAAATTGTGGACAAACCCTTCTGAAAGTTCTGCCATTGCCTTCCACCTTTCTGACTCAATCATTAGTTTTTCAACCTTTTCTTTTTCAGTTATATCTCTGAAAATTGCATGAATTAAATTACCCCCTATTAGCTTTGTGCTTATCTCTACAGGAACAGCTGTCCCATCACTTTTTCTTAACTCCATTTTTGATCTATATGAGGAGTTCTTATTGATGGTTTCTTCTATAAGTTTTTCGAGTGATTCTTTTTCAGTATTCAGGGAAAGGATAGATTTGCCCTCAAGTCTTTCAGTATACCCTAAAATTTTCTCTGCCATCTCGTTGGCATCTTCAATATTCATTGTTGAAGGATTTATTACAAGTATTGCCTCCCCAGCTCTTTCAAAGAAATCCCTGTATTTTTCCTCAGATTTTCTTAATTCTTCTGTCCAGTTCTGGTAGTTGGCTTCATTAATAGAATATA
>JBBIMS010000242.1:0-3524 GCA_037444285.1 Candidatus Aminicenantota bacterium
TGCTGGTTCAATGCTATATGGTTCAGATGCAATAGGTGGAATAATAAACATCATTACTAAAAAGCAAGAATTTAAAGAAGGACTTACCCTTAACGGCTCATTCTCTTCAGGATATGAAACCATAAACAAAGGAAGAAATCTTGATCTTTCCTTTAACCTCGGAACAAAAAAATTATCATTTAGAGCGAGCGCAGGAATTGACAAATTTGATGAATATAAATCTTCCAAGGGGGTGGTTCCAAACTCTCAAGCAGAAAGTTACAATGGTGATTTTAAATTGGGTATAAAGTTAGCCGATAAACACTCCATATCCTTTGGATACATTTTCAAAAGGGCAGACAATGTTGGCTTTGCCCAGAGGGAGAAAGCACCTGGTTTTGAAGCTTCCTTCCCCTACAACAAAAGAGAAGGTTTAAGCTTTAATTATCAGGGAGAATTCAATTTGGCACTCCTGAGAAGAGTGAGTCTTGATATTTACCAACAAAATTGGGATAGGGAATTTTTGCTAACAATGACCCCTCCCGCAATGCCTTTCCCCCTCCAGAGCAAGACTGGATATTTCATGAAAAATAGAGGTTTTGATCTTCAGATAACTGCTCATCCTGGAGGAAAGCACCTTTTAACATATGGGATTAACTTTATAGAAGATAAAAGCCACGATGAAAGAGTTCAGAGAACATTTTTCGGAACACCAATGGAAAGAGTAGACAATACAACATCAGTCCCTGACGGAAAGTTTTTAAACCTTGGAGTTTTCGTGCAAGATGAGATCTTTTTAAAAGGAGCTGAAATAAAAGCTACTGTCCGATTCGACCAGTTCTATCTTAAACCATCACCAACAAAATTTTACAAAGGTCCTTCACTTCAAGAATCAGAAGCTTCCAGCTTCAGCGGGAATATTGGTGCAACTATTGATATAGGGGATAATATAAAATTATTCGGGAGAGTGGCGAGAGCATTCAGAATGCCAGGGCTTTCGGAAAGATACTATTTTGGAGCTCCTGTTCCTTATGCATATTTTGTCCCGAACCCAGATTTAAAGCCAGAAATTTCCCACGGATTGGACATTGGTCTGAGGTTTAAAAGCAAGATATTTAATGGAAACATAACCTACTTTTACAACAGGCTCTCCAACCTTCTTGCCTGGGAACCAACAACATACAATGGAAGTTCAAAAATCGGGACAATCCCGGTTTATCACTGGGCAAATATTGAAAAGGGAAGAATTCAAGGGTTGGAGATTGAAAGCGAGGGTAATTTTGAGATCGGAAAAGGTTCTTTAAATCCATTTCTTACAGGTTCATGGCAAGACGGGAAAAACCTCATTGCAGATACATTCCTTCCCAACATTCTCCCCTATACTCTCTCTTATGGTTTAAGATTCCAGAAAGAGTCCTTCTGGATTGAAATTTCGGGGAGGACTGTTTTAGGTGATCGATATGTTGTTGCACCTTCGCAACCAGGAGCAGGTTATGAGGAGATAAAAATTGAAGGCTTTTCTGTTTTCAATCTTCGATGCTCTATTGACCTTTCAAAAATAAATCTAAAAATTGCGAAACTTGAAGGTGTGAGACTGAACGCAGGAATTGAGAATCTAACAAACCGATATTACACAGAGCCCTTCAACACTGTCCCAAACCCTGGAAGAAGCTTTAAGATTTCTGCTGAGTTAAGATTTTAACTCGAAAAAAAATTAAATTATCTAAGCTTTCTATTTCAGTGGCTCAAGGACAACACTTTTAAGATTCATCACAGCTCCTCTTGGCATCTCGATAACTCGAACAGAAAAAACATTTTCACCCGGCATCAATGTAATCTCACCAAGAACAAAATCCTTAAATTCACTCCATGAGCCTGTTGCTTCTACAATTCCTTCCAGCCTTTCTCCCCCTTCAACTCCAGCTGTAAACCTGCTCCCCGCATATTCTTGAGGACAGGCATAGGTTATTTTCACTTTGTATCTTCCTTTTTCAGGAACGAGAATATTCCAGCTTACAAAATCAGATGCATTGGTCCAGAAACCAATATTATCTTTCCCTTCTCCGTACTCGTAGCGAATATAATAACCATTAAGCTCAGCGTCCCGCGCATGACATAAAAGATTCCCATTTTCATCAGGTATAATTTTTTCCATAAGCTCTTTTACTTCTGGTTTTCCCCTTAGATTTAATTTAACCACTGTAACTGCAGGATCTATTTTCTTAGGTTTTAAAATGTAGAGCAAAGATCTTCCTCCATTTTTATCAATATATTCAGTGCGGACCTTTAGAGTCTCTTTACTCAGCAAGGTTTGAGCATTTATTACTTTTGTCTCAAGACCTTCAAGTATTAACTCTCCTTCAGGCCAATGGAAAACATGGAGGTAAAGAGTATTTCCCTTTACTGTGCATCTTCCATCGAAAGAAAGTTTTCGAAAGGGACACCGGTCAGTTTTGTAGATACTCTCTCCATTCACCCTCATCCACTTCCCTATTCTTTTGAGACGCTCCACGATTGGCTCCGGGAATGTCCCCTCAGCAGTAGGACTAACATTCAGAAGAAAGTTCCCGCCTTTGTGGGCAATGTCACACAGTTTACGGATCAAGTCTTCTGCAGGTTTCCAGTTGTTATCATTTCTGGCATAACCCCAGGTGTCATTTATTGTCATGCAGGTTTCCCATAGTCGACCACCTGGAATTGCTCTTGCAGGTATTGTCTGCTCAGGAGTGGAAAAATCCTCAGGAAGATGGTTTCTGTCATTGATCAGAATTTTAGGTTGCAAGCTTCTGACAAAGGAGTTTACCTCCTCTGACCTAAGCTCGCTGGCGTTATGCTCCCAACTCCCATCAAACCACAAAATAGCAATTGGACCATAGTTTGTTAGAAGTTCCTTCAGCTGTCCTTTCATATAATCAATATAACGGTTCAAATCTGCATTTCCTTCAGGACGAATTCCCTTTTCCCATGGACGACGCGGTAGATAATCAGGATGATGCCAGTCCATTATGGAGTAGTAAAATCCAAGTTTTATACCCTGTTTCTGACATTCCTTTGCCAGTTCCTTCAAGGGATCACGACCAAAAGGAGTGGATTTGACAATATTGTAGTCCGTAAGTTTGGTATCAAACATGCAAAATCCATCATGGTGTTTGCTTGTTATAACTATATACTTCATTCCCGCTTCTTTTGCCATCTTTACCCACTCATGGGCATTGAACTTAATGGGATTAAAACTTTTTGCAAATTTCTCATATTCGTGAACCTGCATTTTTTTATTGTGCATAAACCATTCTCCCACTATTTTACGCCCCTCAAGATCAGTGGAATCAGCTGGCACAGCATAAATTCCCCAGTGAATGAACATTCCAAACTTAGCCTCTTGCCACCATCTGGTCCGATTATGAAAGGATTCTGGTAATTCTTCCTGGAGTGGAGCTGATAGTACTGATGAAATTAATAAAAATGGAATTAAGACAAAAATCATATTAGCCCTCCTTTCTTTACAAAACTAAAAAGACTCAGGTTTCTGATTTTAGCATACATAA
>JBBIMS010000243.1:0-231 GCA_037444285.1 Candidatus Aminicenantota bacterium
GAGCAGGAAGGGATATGTGCTTGAGCGCCTGTTTTGTTCTTCCCATAGAGGATTCCCTGGCATCTATTTTTGAGACAGTTAAAAATGCTGCCCTTGTTCACAAGGAGGGAGGGGGAACAGGTTTTGATTTTAGCAGGCTTAGACCAAAGGGATCCTTTGTAAGGAAGACTCAGGGAATTGCTTCTGGACCAATTTCCTTTTTAAAGGTTATAGATGCAGCAACAGAAGCTG
>JBBIMS010000243.1:241-3507 GCA_037444285.1 Candidatus Aminicenantota bacterium
CAGGCGAGGAGCTAACATGGGGATTTTGAGGGTAGACCATCCTGATATTGAGGAGTTCATTCTTCTGAAAAGAGATGGAAAGACTCTCACAAATTTCAACATATCAGTTGCGATAACAGATAAGTTTATGAAAGCTTTAAAAAACAATGAAAACTATGAGATTTTCAACCCCTATACCGAGTCAGTTGTTGGAGAAAAGTCAGCCTCAGAGATAATGGATATGATTGTTGATAGTGCCTGGGCAATAGGTGATCCAGGGATTGTTTTCATAGACAGAATAAACGAGTTAAATCCAACGAGGGAGCTTGGGGAAATAAGGTCAACCAATCCTTGCGGTGAACAACCTCTCCATGACTATGAATCTTGCAATCTTGGCTCTATTAACTTGAGCAATTTCTGGAATGAGAGTAAAGAAGAGTTTGAATGGGATAGATTTGCTGAAATTATAAAATATGGAGTTAGATTCCTCGATAATGTTATAGATGTCAATAAATTTCCTCTTCCCCAGATTAAAGAGATGACAATGGCGAATAGGAGAATTGGTCTTGGAGTAATGGGATTTGCTGACCTTCTTATAAAAATGAAAATAAAATACGATTCGGAAGAAGCTCTTGAATGGGCTGAAAAGATAGCAAAATTTTTGAGGGAAAAGGCAGAGGAAGCGAGTAGAGAGCTTGCTGAGGAAAGAGATAATTTCCCCAACATAGACAAGTCAATTTATAAAGGAAGCAAAATGAGAAACGCTACCTTAATAACAATTGCTCCAACAGGAACAATTTCGAGGATTGCGGGATGTTCATCCTCCATTGAGCCTATTTTTGCTTTTGAGATGATTTCAAAGATAATTGACTCAGAGATTAGAGATTTGCATCCTCTTTACAAAAAATGGAAGGATGAAAATCCTAGCTCTCCCCTTCCTCCATATTTTGTGACAGCTCATGAGGTTGAGCCTGAATGGCATCTCAGGATGCAGGCAGCATTTCAGAAATACACTGACAATGCGGTCAGCAAAACCGTCAATTTCCCCAACTCAGCTACAAGGGAAGACATTAAAAAAGTATATCTTCTTGCCTATGATCTTGGAGTAAAAGGTGTGACAGTTTACAGGGATGGATGTAGAGCTGAACAGGTTCTATATAAGGCTGAAGAAAGGGAAAGACCTGCTCCCATGGAGAGACCTGATTCCCTATCTTCTGTTACTGATAAAATAAAAACAGGTTTTGGGAATCTTTATGTGACAATAACTTTTTATGAAAATAAACCCTTTGAGGTTTTTGCATCCATTGGAAAGAGTGGTTACTCTACAATGGCAGATGCAGAAGCAATAGGAAGGCTTATTTCCCTTTGTCTTAGAAGTGGGATAGATCCTAAAGAAGTTATAAATCAGCTAAAGGGGATTGGTGGCTCAGAACCAATTTTCCATCATGGTCATCTTGTCCAGTCTATTCCAGATGCAATTGCTCAGGTTCTTGAGAGACATGTTGGAAAAGTTAATACATCTGTAAAGGATATGAACTCTTTAAAATGTCCTGTTTGTGGAGCTCAGCTGCCCGATGAAAAGTGTCCTGTCTGCCCAGCTTGTGGATGGACAAAGTGTGTATAAGATTAAGATGAAAAACAGATACTTTGCTTGTTCTCTATTTTCCTTTCTTTCTCCCTGTAGTATAATCAAATTCTTATGAAATCTATTTATATTGATTGCTCTTCGGGGATTTGTGGGAATATGTTCCTCGGAGCTCTTTTAGATCTTGGATTCCCAAAGGAAAAGTTTATTGAAAAAATCGAGGAAATGAAACTTGGTGTTGAGATTGAAATTAAGAGAGTAAAAAGGAGCTCCATTGAGGCACTTCTTGTTGAAGTGAATCAAAGGGGGAGGGAAATTAATAGGGGAAGAAAAGAAATTTTTGAGAAAATAGACTCCTCACCTTTCTCAAATTCCATAAAAGAAAAGGGGAAGCAAGTTTTTGAAAAGCTTTTATCCGCAGAAGCTAAGGTTCATGGGTATAAATTGGAAAATGCCCACCTTCATGAAGCCGGAGCAGATGATGCTCTTGTGGATATTCTTGGAACTCTTTATCTTCTTGAAGAGCTTGGGATTGAGGAGATAATTTCCTCTCCTGTCAATGTTGGAGGAGGTTTTGTAAAGACATCCCATGGTGAACTACCAGTGCCAGCCCCAGCTGTTGGTGAGCTTTTGAAAAATATTCCAATTTACTCCCGTGGTTCCTCAGAGCTCACAACTCCTACAGGTTCAGCCTTATTGGTTTCCCTTTCTAAGGAATTTGCACCCTTTCCAAATTTTGTGTATGAAAAGATAGGTTATGGGGCAGGCTCAAGAGAAATAGAAGAATTTCCCAATGTTTTGAGGGTTTTTATGGGGAAAAGAAATAAAGAGCTGGAGGAGTCAATTTTTGAGATTGAATTTGAAGTAGATGATATGGATCCCCAGATTCTCGGTTCTTTCATTGAAAAAGCTCTTGATTCAGGAGCCCTTGATATTTTTTATACGCCCGTCTATATGAAGAAGAGTAGACCAGGAATTCTCGTAAAGGTCCTTTGCAAGAGGGAAGATATACAGATCCTTACAGAGGCTATTTTTTCTTATACATCAACAATTGGATTCAGAATTAAAGAGACTCAGAGGTTAAAGATGGAAAGGAAGGAAGAAGAGTTTTATTTTAAAGGTGAAAGGGTAAGGGTGAAAATTTCCAGCTGGGGAGGTTTTAAAAAATTCAAACCTGAATATGAAGATGTTCTTTCTATTTCGGAGAAGACTGGGAGACCAGTTTATGAGATAATGAATGATGTGATAGCTTTTTTTAAGGAGAAGCATGGACTTAAAAAAGATTGAAGAGGGTGTTAGATTAATTCTTGAAGGGGTGGGAGAAGATTTAAATAGACCAGGGATTAAAAGAACCCCTGAGAGGGTCGCAAGGTTGTTTTCCGAAATTCTTTCAGGAATTGCAGAAGAACCTGAGAAAATTCTTAGCGTGATAGAAGAGGAAGAGCATGAGGAAATGGTGATAATAAAGGATATTCCTTTGTATTCTCTTTGCGAGCATCACCTCCTTCCCTTTGCTGGATATGCCCATGTTGCATATATTCCATCTCAGGGAAGAATAGTGGGGTTAAGCAAAATCGCAAGACTTGTGGATGTTCTTTCGAGAAGGCTTCAGGTTCAGGAAAGGCTTACAAAGCAAATTGCAGATTATATTGAGAAAGCACTAAAGCCTCAGGGAGTAATGGTTATAATCGAAGCTGAGCAT
>JBBIMS010000244.1:0-3475 GCA_037444285.1 Candidatus Aminicenantota bacterium
AATGCGGGGTATGACAATCGGTGCATGTTGCAGTTACAGTTAACCCACTCTTAAGGAGCCCTTTACCATGGATTGATTCTACATAGTGTTTAACCACATCCTTTTCAGGACCTTTATATCTCACAGCTGCTTTCTCCCCTTCTCTGTGGCATTTTGCGCAGAGAGAGGGGATATTTATAGGGAAAGTTGGGGAGGAAGGAGCTGTTCTTTTTAAGACATGATGCCTTCCATGACAATCTTTACACTCTGGAGCATTCGGATCTTTAGCAAGAAGAAGTTGTCCATGCCTTGACCTTATAAACTCCTGACCTATTCCTTCATGACAATTCTCACATTTCACTTTATTCTTTATGGATTCGCAAGGTCTCTTATGAAGGGGGGATGCCTCAGAGTGGCATTGAGCGCATGCTATCCTTGTATGGGCAGAGGAGGTTATTTCTCCTACTTCAACAAAGAGGGATCTCCCATCTGATGAAGATTTTATTTCTTTTTTCCCATGGCATTTTAAACAATCTTTATCTGAAAGCCCTAACTCATAGTAAACTTTTCTAACCCTATGGGGTTGATGGCAGTCTACACACGCAGGTAAAACATGAACTTCTTTTTCCCAGAGTTCTCCTTTGATAATTTTTTGATGAACAAACTCGATCTCCGCATGGCATTTTGAACAAGTTTTTGCTATATTCACCCTTGCTATTGTAGATTGTGGGTCTGTATGGGGAAGGATGTGATGGGCAGTGTGGCATGAAGTGCATGTAGCTGATACAATAAGACCTTTTTTCAGTAGGCCTTCCCCGTGAATACTTTCTGTGTAGTTTTCTATAATCCGATCCTGGGGGATTTCCCTCTGGATCTGAACAGGCGCACCTTCTCTATGGCATTTTCCACACAAAAAAGGGATTTTAATAGGGGTGACATTGGAATTGGGATCTTTTGGAGAGAGGACATTATGCGCCCCATGACAATCTTTACAATTGGGAGCCAAGAGATCCCCTCTTTTTAAAGCTCTTCCATGGAGACTTTCATTATATTCTTTCTCTTCTTTTTCATGACATAATCCACATCTTACCGGAGGTAATTTTGATTCATGGGGAAAATCACTTTTCTCCAATGAGGTGTGACAGTTTATGCAATCCAGGTCTTTATGGATAGAGGCTTTTATTATATCTTCGTTTACATATAAATTTCGCTTCTTCACACCATGCTGAATGGAGAAATCTTTTTCGCCGTGACAGGTGAGACAATCTTCGTTGCTCTGAGAAAAAAGAAAGAGAGGGCAAATGATTATTATAAGATATAAAAACCTCTTCATAGAAATCTATAATTTAAAATATTTTGGAATAATTTGCAATTTCAATGCCCTTTTATTCTATTTTTCACTCTGTGAACAATATCAGGAATGACCCAGATAAATGTTATTACAAGAATTATTATGACAAACCATACCAGTATTACCCTTAAGTAGTAAACTCCTTTATTATCTTTTCCATAAACTCTGTGGATCTTCTGATTTGCAATTTTTTCAGGCATTCCAGGATGGCAGTTTTTCTGACCGCAGACATTTTTTAAATTGGAGGGATGAATTGTTGAATTCGGATCAGAGGCAGGAAGAATCCTGTGAACCCCATGGCAGGAAGTGCAGTTGGCAACAGCCTTATAACCATATCCGATTGCTATTCCGTGAAAACTTTCTAAGAATGATTCAACTCTGTCTACCGGGACCCCATATTTTTTCATAATTTCAGGTCTTGCATGGCATTCTGAGCATGTATCTGAAACCTTTAATGGTGAAATTTTTGCCTCTTTATCGTAAGGGAATTTTATAGAATGTTCTCCATGACAATCCACACATAATGGAGCATCAGGATTATTTTTTAAAGCCTCCTTTCCATGTATGCTTTCCGAGTAATCCTCATAAATTTTTATGTGGCATTTTCCACAGGTCTTTGGAGAGCTTGCCTCAGTTGCAGGGACTCCTTTAATTGTGTGAACACCATGACAGTCAGTGCATACTGCGGAGAAATTTATTAATCCATCTTCAAAAAGCCCTCTTCCATGAACACTTTTTCTGTAATTGGCATAGGGAGCTTCCTTGTGAATGTTAAATTTCAATACCACTGTCATGTCTTCATGACAAGTAGAACAGGTTATTGGGATATTCATCCTGTAGGTTGATGATTTAGGATCCTTCGGACTTCTTATGTTGTGTTTCGTGTGGCAATCCCAGCATTTTGCAGCTTCCTTCTCACCCCTTTCAACAGCCTTTCCATGAACACTGTCTTTATAAAAAACAGGGCTTTCCTCAGCTCTCCCTTCCTGATGACACTCTAATGTGCAATTTACCTCTGGAACAGTTTTCTCATGTCTGTTTTCTACGAGATTAATGTTTTTGTGGCAATCCTTGCAGGTTAAATTCCCGTGAGCAGATTCTTTAAAAATAACTTCATCTAAATAAAGTCTTTCTTCCTTTATTATTTCTTTACTCCCATGACAGCTTAAACATTTTTCATTGCTATGGACAAAAGGGGTAAAAGAGAGGAAGAATATTCCCAAAATTAAAGCCCTTAAAATATTATTGTATAAATCAATGCGAAAGTTTTTTCTCATAAAATAATTATATCATTTTAAGATAGAAGCTCAAAACTTCTTAGACATGGTGTTCAATAAATTCTTTGACATTTTTGAGATTGTTTTGTAAATTTATTTATGCAACTTAGAAGGAGTGCTTTCTTATTTTTCCTTATTTTCCTCTTTTTCTTTCCCACGCCTGAGCCTTTCCATCTTTTAAAAATTAAAAAGGAAAAATTGGAGGTTTTGAAATCTCTGAATGTAAAGATTCTGGAAGAGCTTGACACATGCTACATTGGAGCAGCAACTGAAAGCCAGATTTCCTCTCTTAAGAATTTTAATATTGGTTTTTCAATTCTTGAAAGGGATATAGAAGGGAAAGATTTCTTTCTTATTTATTCAAAAAGCCCTGAGGATATTGAAAAATTAGAATCCTTTGGAAAAGCTATTCAGCTTGAGGAAAACACAATTCTTTTCTGGCAATGGAGAGGAAAGGACATTCCCCATGAATTTCAGAAAAAGCGGTTATCAGATGAGTCAATAATAGGTTTTCTAAGAATCCATCATGAAATTGAATCTGTTGAAGGCGGGATAAAGGAAAATGAGATTATACCTCTAATAATAAATGAAGTTTCAGAGGATAATCTTGTTTATTTGATTTATAACCTTCAAAATTTTCAAACAAGATATGCATCAACAAGAAATTGTGAGGATGCAGGAGATTTCATTTATTCCTATTTTAAAAATCTTGGACTTGAAACTTATTTTCAGCCGTTTAACTTTCGTGGCTATTCCTCAAGGAATATAATAGCTGAGAAAAAGGGTAAGACAAGTCCTGAAGATATCTTTATAATATGTGCCCATTACGATTCGACATCAAATATTCCAACACTCTTTGCCCCAGGAG
>JBBIMS010000245.1:0-3455 GCA_037444285.1 Candidatus Aminicenantota bacterium
ACTTCCTCCCTCAAAAATGGAGACATTATTAGAATTGGCTCATCAGTTTTCAAATTTCACATGGAAGAGGAAAAGGTTGAGGAGGCAGTTGTTTTTGAAGGAAAGAAGGAATTTTTGAAAAAACAGAAAAAGACTTCTCCTGTAAGGGTTATGCTATATGTTCTCACTGCATTCTTGCTGATTGTTGTAGTAATCGCTATAATGTCATCAAAAAAACCACAGGAGGACGCCAGAGCAAAACCTCCTGAAGAAAGAAATATTGTGGAGCCAGTAACTCCACCAAATCAACCCTCCGGTCTACCTTCTCAGGAAACTCCTCCGAAGAAGGAGCTTACAGAGGAGGAGAAAGCAAGATTCAATTCAATCTATCAGCAGGCAGAGCTTGCTTATTTTCAGGGAAGTTATGCTGATGCTATCAACTATTTCAAGGAAGCTTTATCCATAAACCCCGATTGTGATATTTGCAAAAAAAGAATTGATGAACTGAATAAGAAGTTGATTGAGATAATAAAGGATATTGATAAGCGTGCCCACGAATTCTTTGAGAGTCTCCAGTATCAGAGGGCAATTGATGAGTGGCAGAGGATTCTTGACATTGTCAAGGATCCCACCAATCAGTTTTATATAGAAGCAAATAAAAATATTGAAAAAGCAAAGGAGAGAATGAAATAATGGCAACGATAACTTTGAGAACAGGTAAAAATCTTGTTGATGTTTTCAGGATTGAAAAGGATGAGATATTCATTGGAAGGGAAAAGGATAATGACATAGTTATCCCCGATAAATCTGTCTCAAGGAAACACCTAAAAATTACAAAAAGATTCGATGGATATTATCTTGAGGATCTTGGCTCTGCCAATGGAACATATTTTAAGAACGAAAAGATAACTGAAAAGCTCCTTCAAACAGGTGATATTATCTATATTGGAACAACAGGTATAAACATATTCTTTGAGGATGAGCTTTCAAAGAGTGAAGATTATCAGCCCACAATTGCAGATGTGACAAGGTTTATAGAGTTTAAAGAGGCTGAGTTAAGAGAGAAAGGCGAGCCTTTTGAACTTGATCTATCAAGGTTTGAAGAGAAGAAGGCAGTGGAAAAACCGAAGAAAGCTCCTGAAAAGAAGGCGAAAAGGAGTCCTGTAAGAATTATCCTATATTTATTGGTATTCTTCCTTCTTTTAATTGTCATTATCTCAGTTCTTCCGAAAAAAGAGGGTGAAAAGAAAGGGACTGGTGAAAAGAGACCACCGGCACAGAATATTAATATTCCAATAAAAGATTTGACCGATTACAACATGCTCCAGAAGAAAATTTACGCCTTATCCTCAGAAGGAGAGCAATTCCTTTCAGCCTGCGAATCCAGCATCTCAAAACTCACCACTGAAAACACAAAGGAGAATAGAGAGCTTTTATCCTTTTTATCTGAAAACATATCAAATGCAAGGAGCAAAATTACTGAAGCCATTAACCTTGCATACCAGTCAAGAAAGGGTTTCTCAGAAAATATATTTAATGCAATTGAGTCAGGGAAAGCAAAAGAAGAGACAATAACATTCCTTATGGGAAAAAACGAAGAGCTTTCAAAGAAAGTGGAAGAACTACAGAGAAGGATCGATGAAACAAAAAACTCTCTACAGGCAAAAATTGGTGAGGAAGCATCAAACATTCTTGAACAGGCAAGATCTGCTTTTCAGAAGGGGGAATATCAGGAATGTATTGAGTTAACAAAAAAAATCCTTGAAATAGATCCCCAGAACCCTTCAGCAAAAGACTTGCAAGATTCAGCGGTTAAGAGGATTGAGGAAATAAAAAGGTCTCAGATAGAAAGAGCACAGAGGGAAACTCAGATTAAGAAATCCTACGATTCAATATCAGCCCATTACAGACTTGGAATTAGCTATATTGAAAGGGAAAGACTATTGATGGGTTTAAAGGAGTGGGATTCCGCCCAGAAGGAATGGAATAGCCTGAAATCAATAGCCTCTCCAACAAATTCTTACTATCAGGAGGCTGAAAAAATTATAAAAGATATTAACTCAAGATATATGGGAATAGCCCAGAAAAGAAAAGAGAGAATATCAGAAGCAATAAGACTTTACAGGGAAGGGGAAAGATACAGGGAGATAGATTCAAAAAAAGCTCTACAGTATTACAGGGAAGTTCTTGAGATCTTAAAAGATCCTGATGAAGAGTATTTCCAGAAAGCAAAGAAAAGGATTCAGGCAATTGAGGAAATACAGTGATTGCCTTCTTAATGGAAAAGAAAGGAGATAGGACTGCCCGAGCCTATAGAATTGAAAAGTCATCTGTTCTTATAGGGAGAGGGCAGGATAACGACATTGTAATAAATCATCCTTCTGTCTCAACAAGACATGCAAGAATTTTTATAGGCTCTGATGGAAAATTTTACATTGAAGATTTAAAAAGCTCCAATGGCGTTTTTGTAAACAGGGAGAGGGTAAAAGTCTCACCTTTAAAAAATGGGGATGAGATTCTTTTTGGTGTATATTCAATGGATTTTGTTATAGAGGGTGTAACTGCTCCAAGGTTCGAAAAAAAAGTGGAGGAGAAAAGAGAAGAAAAAATTGAAAAGAAGAAAGGAAATCCTCTGATGATAGCCCTCCCCATTTTACTCATTCTTGCCCTTGCAGGAATTCTTATTTTCATTCGATTTAAACCTGAGAAAAAAACAGTTTCTGCAGGGGAGCAAGAAAGGAGAATCACTGAGAAAAGCCCTGAAGTAATTGAGGAAGGGAAAAAACTTTTTGAAGATGCCCTCCTGTTCAAAAACTCAGGAAGATACAAGGATGCAACAGAAAGTCTTGAGCTTGCGGAAACATATTTTGATGAGGCTCTTCTCTCAGAACCGGAAAATCAAATTGTTCTCGAATACAAGAGAAAGATTCAGAAGGAGCTTGAGGAGATGCCAAAGGAGGGGGTGCTGCCAAAGGTCTGGAAACCAACTGAGGAAAGAGAAGTTGACGATGTCAAGGGGAATGAAATACTCTCAAAAATGGAGCAATCCCTTCAAGAAGCTGAAAAATTTGAAATGAGCGGAGATTCCCAGAAAGCCCTTGAAAAACACAGAATTGTTGCAAATTTATACAATGAGCTCAAAAAAATATCTGTCTCAAAAGAAGTGTTCAGCAGGGGTGAGAGGATATATTTAAAATCAAGGGAATACATTGCAAAGAATTCCTTTGAAGTCGGATATTATTTTCTTTTAAATGAATTCGCAACAATGAAAAAATTCTACGAAGAAAAACAGGTTTTCAGAGCAAATTCATTGTGTAAATCCTTCATTGAAAAATCCGATGATTTTATCCAGAAGAACAAAAATTTCAGAGGAGAGAAGCTCTCAAAAATAATTGATCTGAATGAAAAAGCAAAGCAGATGAAGAAAGAGATTTCAAAAAAGGAGTTAATCCAGAAAGAAACTAATTTAAAATGTC
>JBBIMS010000246.1:0-3448 GCA_037444285.1 Candidatus Aminicenantota bacterium
TTCCTTTATAAAAGACTCTCAGAATCCATACTTTGTAATTCTATTTCAGGATATAACCGAGTCAAAAAAGATGGAGAGAGAACTTAAAATTAAGGACAAGATGGCAACCCTCGGAGAAATGGCAACATTTGTAGCCCACGAAATTAGGAATCCTTTGACTGCTATCTCTGGAGCCGCCCAGCTAATGAAGGAGGAGCAGATTGGAGAGAGCGAGCTTGTAGATATTATTTTTAAAGAATCCATGAGATTAAAAGATTTCCTTACTCAATTCCTCGATACAATGAAACCCTATCAGAGGATAAGCACTAAGGTAGATTTTGCAGAAATAATAAGAAATAGCCTCTCCCTTATAAGCCATTCAAGGAAAAATGTCAAGATAAAGGGGAATTTCCAGGATGTTTCTGCTATTGTCTATGGAGATGAAAGGCATTTAAGGACAATATTCTGGAATCTAATAATGAACTCATTAAAAGCAATGCCTAATGGTGGAGTTCTTGAAGTTGAAATAAAAAATAGAGAAAAAGATGTGATGCTCTATGTTAGAGACAATGGTATTGGGATGGACAAAGAGGAACTTCAGAGAATTTTTGAGCCTTTTTATTCAAATTTTGGCAACGGCTATGGAATAGGAATGAGTCTTGTATGGAAGTTAGTCAGCGAGATTGAAGGGAAAATAGATATAAAATCGTCAAAAGGGAAAGGAACTGAAGTAATTGTCACAATTCCAAAGGAGGCTAAATGAAAATTCTTGTAGTAGACGATGAAGAGAACATTAGAACAATAATAAAAAGAGCATTTCAGAAGGAAGGCTTTACTGTAACGACAGCTTCTTCTGGAAATGAAGCTCTGAAGGAACTTGAAAAATCATCCTTTGACCTTGTTATCACTGACCTGAAAATGCCAGATGGGGATGGAATAAGCCTTCTCAAACACATTCACTCCCTCTCTCCTGACACAATGGTAATGGTAATAACAGCCTATGCTTCCACAGAAAGTGCTGTAGAAGCAATGAAGGCAGGAGCAATAGATTATATAGTAAAACCTATCAATATTGAGGAGCTCAGAATCATAGTTAGAAATGCTCTGGAGAAGAAAATTCTTCAGGAAGAGAATTTAAGGTTGAAAAAAGAACTATATGAGAAGTATTCCTTCCACAACTTGATAGGGAAGAGTAAAAAAATCAGGGAAATATTTTCTCTAATAGAAAAAATTGCTCCCACGAATTCAACAGTTCTCATAACAGGAGAGAGTGGAACAGGAAAAGAGCTTGTTGCAAAGGCAATCCATTATTCATCTTTAAGAAAGGAGCAACCCTTTGTCTCCATAAATTGTGGAGCGTTGCCAGAAGCTCTTCTTGAATCAGAGCTCTTTGGGCATGTGAAGGGTTCATTTACTGGTGCCTACACAGATAAAAAGGGGCTTTTCGAAACAGCCCACAAGGGAACTATTCTTCTGGATGAGATTTCAGAGATGAGCCTCTGGATGCAGGTCAAACTCTTGAGAGTTTTACAGGATAAAAAGATAAGGAGAGTTGGAGGAACTGAGGAGAAAGAGGTTGATGTGAGAATAATTGCCTCAACAAATGTTGATTTAAGCGAAAGAATAAGGGAGGGGAAATTCAGGGAAGATCTCTTCTACAGACTTAATGTAATAAGAATTAACCTTCCACCCTTGAGGGAAAGGAAAGAAGATATACCTCTTCTCGTGGAGCATTTTATCAAGATTTATAACCAAAAAACAGGGAAAAGTATTCAGGGAATAAGGGAAGATGCTCTGAAAATTCTCGAGTCTTACTACTGGCCTGGTAATGTAAGGGAACTTGAGAATTGTATCGAAAGAGCAGTTGTTTTTGAAACATCAGACTTGATAACCCCAGACTCAATAGATGAACCAATAAAACTTGTGGTTTCCTCAAATACATTTTCTTTTCCGTCCATTCCATCCCCTACCATTACTGAAGAGGGGCTTGATTTTGAGAGTTATATTGACCTTGTAAGGAAAAAAATTATAGAGGAAGCTCTTGCGATTTCCAACAATGAACTTCTAAAAGCTTCAAAACTTCTCAAAACGAGCTATAGGTCCCTCAGATACTATGTAAAAAAACTTGGCATAAAAACAAAGAAGACAGAAAGCTAAAATTTGTTATAAAGTGGAGAAAAATATTATCAATGAAAATCTTCTGAAATCTTTTAAGATACTCCATATTAGCAAATTATATTATCCCTGGACTGGAGGGGTTGAAAGAAATTTGCAGGAGCTTGTTGAGTCAATAAAGGAAAAAACAGGAGTAAAAGTTCTTTGTTGCGAGGTGATGGGAAGAACAAAATATCAGAGAATAAACGATGTTGAGATCTTAAAATCTTGTAGTTTAGGTCTTGTCCTATCCACACCCATTTCTCCATGTTTCCCTTACTATTTCAAAAAACTCACAAAGGAAGCCGATTTAATTCATTATCACTCTTTATTCCCCCTTGGTGAGATTATGGAGATTCTATTTAATCCAATAAAGAAAAAAATTGTAACCATCCATTACGAAAGGCTGAGAAGGAATTATCTTATGGTTTTATATAAGCCTATTCTGAGAGAGTTCCTTAAAAGAGTTGACAAAATAATTATACCTTCAAAGGCTTTTCTGGATTCAAGGCTACTATCAGGATTCAAGGAGAAAGTAGAAATAATACCCTTTGGAATTGATATTAAAAAATTCGAACTCGACCCTGATATTAGAGAGATGAAGGAAGAGATAAGAAAGAAATATGGTTTTCCCATCATTCTTTTTGTAGGGAATCTTCTCCCTTATAAAGGCTTAAATTATCTTATTCTTGCAATGAAGGATGTCAAAGGAAAGCTCCTGATAATTGGCGATGGAAGTGAAATGGATAAGCTAAAAAGAATAGTCCACAAAAATAATTTGATGGAAAAGGTTTATTTTTTGGGAAGGAAAAGCTATAGGGAACTTGTCTCCTTTTATCATGCCTCTGATATTTTTGTTCTTCCCTCTATTTACGAATCCTTTGGAAATGTCCAGCTTGAAGCAATGGCATGCGGGAAACCAGTAATAAACACAAATATTCCAACTGCTGTTCCTGAAGTAAGTGTTCACGGCGAAACAGGGCTGACTGTCCCACCTGCAAATCCTCTCGCACTGGCTGAAGCTATAAAAAGACTGCTTGAAAATAAAGAAGAAAGAATTGAATATGGGATAAGAGCGAGACAAAGGGTTGAAAATTTCTACTCCATAGAGGCTGTCTCTGAAAAGATCCTTTCCCTTTATAGAAAGCTTCTCGTATAATTAGAGTTTTTTGAGTATCTCAATAATTTCCTTCTGTTCTGGATTCAATTTTAGGGACCTTTCGAAATATTTCTTTGCCTCTTCCTTTTTCCCAAGTCTGTAGTAACAATTGGCTATTGAATTCAGAATGTCAATGTTCCCTCCTGTGATCTTAAG
>JBBIMS010000247.1:0-216 GCA_037444285.1 Candidatus Aminicenantota bacterium
CAAATGAAGAGTTTTTAATAAGAAGATTTACAAAGTTTGAAAGCACTTTACATGTTTTAATGATAATATCCTTCTTGAGCCTTGCAATAACTGGTCTTACAATAAAGTTTTCTTATACCAGCTGGGCTTATTTTATATCAAAATTATTAGGTGGCTTCGATACAACAAGTGTAATCCACAGAGTTGCTGCTACTTTAATGTTCGGAATACTTATTT
>JBBIMS010000247.1:255-3409 GCA_037444285.1 Candidatus Aminicenantota bacterium
AATGTGGAAGCTTCAAGGAACTCCTTTTTGGAAGAAACACAATGCTCTTTACACGGAGAGATCTAAAAGAATTTTATCAGACAATTCTATGGTTCCTAGGAATCAAGGAGAGACCCAGGTACGGAAGATGGACATACTGGGAAAAATTCGATTATTTTGCTGTTTTCTGGGGTATATTTGTTATTGGCTCATCAGGATTAATACTATGGTTTTCTGAATTTTTCACAAAGTTTTTACCTGGATGGCTCATTAATGTTGCAACAATTGTTCACAGTGATGAGGCTCTTCTTGCAGCTGGATTCATATTCACAGTCCACTTTTTCAACACCCATTTAAGACCAGAGAAATTCCCCATGGATCTTGTCATTTTTACCGGAGGACTTACTGAAAATGATTTGAAGATGGATAAGCCTGAAGAGTATGAGTATTTATTAAAAAATAAATTATTAGAAAAATATAAGATGGAGCCTGTCTCTCTCTACAGATTGAGAAGAATTAAAATTTTTGCATCTATTGCATTATTTATAGGATTTTTCATAATTTTATGGATCATTTATGCTATGATATTTGCATATAAATAATATGCAAAAGGGAGAAAGAAAGAAAATGAGAGATAGATTTTTGATTAAATCCGTTTTTCTTCTTTATGTTTTATTACTGCCTTTTAAAGGTTTTCCTCAGGAAAATTCCGATTGTCTCGTATGTCATGGAGATGAAAACATTAAAACTCCTGAAAGACCCTCTCTTTTTGTTATGGAGTCAGGGTATTCCCTTTCAGTTCACGGAAAAGCAGGGATAAATTGTGTTGACTGCCACATTGACCTAAAGGGGGTGCAAGATTTTCCCCATTCAGAAAAACTAAAAAGGGTTGCCTGTTCAGAATGCCATTCTGAAGTGGAAGATATGATGAAAGGAAGCATTCACTGGGGGAAGGTTGGGTGCAAAAATTGTCATGGTTCTCATTATATTTATGAAAAGGAGAACCCACAATCATCTATTTATGCCCTCAATATTCCAAGAATCTGTGAAGAATGTCACGTGAAAAAAGTTAAGATAGAGAGAGGTTTTGAATTTATAAAACTTTACGATGATTCCATTCACGGAAAAGCCCTGACAAAGTCAGGGCTCATTTACTCTGCAACTTGCGTTTCCTGTCATGGTTCGCACGATATAAGATCTATTTCTTCAAAGGATTCCCATGTTTTCAGAAAAAATATCCCCTATATGTGTGGAAATTGTCATAAGGGTGTTCTTCAGGACTTCCTTGAAGGAGTTCATGGAAAGGACTTTTTAAAAGGGAATACAGATGTCCCTGTCTGCATAGACTGCCACGGAGAGCATGATATTTATCCGATTGACCAGCCAAGATCCAAGGTTTACCACACAAAGGTCCCTCAGGTTTGTGGGAAATGTCATGCGAACGAGGTTCTTGCGAGAAAATACGGATATTCGGTATTTAGAGTTCTCACATATCAAAAGTCCTTTCATGGAATTGCAACCAATTACGGAGACCTGAGAACAGCCAATTGCGCAAGTTGCCATGACTACCATAACATAAGGAAATCCAGTGATCCAAAATCTCCCATCAATCCTGAAAATCTCTCAAAAACATGCGGCAAATGCCACAGGGGAGCTGGAAGAGATTTTGCAAAGGGCAAAATTCATGTGTGGGAAGAAAAGAGGGAGAATATCTGGGCATATATTGTGAGAAAATTTTATACAATTATGATTACAGTAATAATAGGAGGCTTCGTAATATTCATATCCGTTGAGTTGTATGCGAGAATAAAAAGAGGGATTAGAAAATGAAATCCGATATTAATTTAAGTGACGATTTTGAAATTGAAAGAATGAACCTCGCAGAGAGAGTCCAACATTTTGTTCTTATGGCTTCTTTTATAATCTTAATAATAACAGGTTTCCCTGTCCTATTCTTTGAATGGAGGTTCTGGCAGATTGCCTTTGGCTCACCCATTTCCTTTTACATAAGAGGTCTTTTGCATAGAATCTCTGCGGTTATGCTTATAGGGCTCTCAATCTTTCATATTTTTTATGTCCTTCTTTCAAAGGATGGAAGAGAATTTTTCAGGGCAATGATCTTCAAATGGAAGGATGTGAGGGATGCTTTTGAAACATTCATGCATTACTTTGGTTTCACAAGATATTTAAAAAGTAGAGGGATTCTAACAAAATTCTTTGAAAGAAATCCATACTGGCTTTTCAATGAGCTACCAAAGTATGACCGATATGACTTCCGACAGAAATTCGAATACTGGGCTGTTGTATGGGGTTCATTTGTAATGATTCTTACTGGGTTAGCAATGTGGTTTGTTGAAATTACAATTTCAATATTCCCTTTATGGGTCTATGATGTCTGCAGAATTATTCACTCCTATGAGGCAATTCTTGCTTTTCTTGCCATTATCATCTGGCATATGTATAATGTTCATCTGAACCCTGAGGCTTTTCCAATGAGCAAAATATGGCTAACTGGAAAGATAACTGTCAGGGAGTTAAGGGAGAGGCACCCCTTGGAATACGAAAGATTGGTTGAGAGAATGAAAAAGGAGAAAGTCTCTGATGGAAGAAATTTTAAGGGAGATAGTCCAGAAAACTGATTCAAAAATTGTTCTTATTGTTCTTGATGGAGTTGGAGGAATACCAAAGGAGGGAAGGACAGAACTTGAATATGCAAGAACACCTAACCTGGATGAACTTGCAAAAAAATCTGCTTGCGGTCTAACAATACCAGTCCTTCCTGGAATAACACCTGGCTCTGGTCCAGCTCATCTTGCACTTTTCGGATATGACCCAATAAAATTTCAGATTAAGAGAGGGATTCTTGAGGCTTGTGGACTCGATATAAAACTCGAAAAAGGTGATATTGCTGTTCGGGGGAATTTTGCAACTTTGAAGGATGGGAAAATTGTTGACAGAAGAGCAGGAAGAATACCCTCTGAGGAGTGTAAAAGACTTTGCGAAAAAATAAACTCTGAAATTAAGCCAATTTCAGGTGTCCAGTTAATTCTCTTTCCAGGGGAGGAGCACCGGTTTGTCCTTATAATGAGGGGAGAAGGCTTGTCTGACGAAATTGAGGACGCAGATCCCCAGAAAGAGGGGCTGCCTCCAAAAAAAGCAAAACCTCTTTCTGAAA
>JBBIMS010000248.1:0-3408 GCA_037444285.1 Candidatus Aminicenantota bacterium
CTCCCAGTGCGGAAAAGAGTTCTTTCTTCTCGAACACCTCATCTCCTATTAATATTACAAGGTTGAAACTCCCTCTTTTTGCCAAATTAAGAACTTCTATGCTTCTTTTTTCAATCTCTTCTCCCCACAATTTCTTCACTCCCATCCTGTTAGGGTTTCTATCAGAGACCAGGAGTATTTCATCTCCATTTCCATTTTCCGCCCCGAAATATGCAATATTTTTTATTCCCATTTTTTCAAAAAATATCTCCTTTATTAATAGATTCTCTTCATTAGTAAGATAGTAAGAGGCAAAGATTGCAACCTTGCCCGGCTCTTTCAAATAATGGGAAAAGCTCAAAAGGGCTTCTTCAAAACTAACCTCCCTGAGCCCATTTGGCTCTACAAGGATTGGATTTACTATTCTTTCTTTATCAAGCTCAGGAAGTTTGTATCTTCCTATATCGCATATCCAGTGTTTGTTTATTTCACTATATCTCGGTCTTATTCTAAGAATTCTTTCCTTTGTCAAAGATGGGAAAAACTCTCCCTTTATATCTATAAATATGTTGCATCCCCTTGCACATAAAGGACATATTGAGGGAATTTCTTTTAAAAACCATACTCTTGCCTTAAATCTAAACTGAAGATCTCCAATTGCACCAACAGGACATATATCTACAAGATTTCCACTGTAAAGATTGTTTACAGGAGAACCCTGGAAAATATCAATCTCAGAATCATCCCCCCTTTTACTGACAAGAAGCTCCCTTGTCCCTGTAACTTCCTCAAGAAATCTTACACACCTTGTGCAAAGAACGCACCTTTCCCTGTCAAGAACCAATCTGCTAGAGATGAATATTTTCTTTTCTCTCCTTATCATCTCTTCTTTGAGCGGTATTTCTGGAGAACCATGCTCATTGTAATTTTTTTGAAGGAGACACTCTCCTGCTTTATCACATATCGGGCAGTCAAGGGGATGGTCATAAAGGAGAAGGCTCAGGACTTCTTCCCTCGCCTTTTTAACTGCTGGAGAAGAAGTGTTTACTATCATTCCATCCTGAACTTCTGTGGTGCAAGCTGTTTGAAGTTTAGGGTTTCCTGAAATCTCAACAAGACACATCCTGCATGTTCCAGCTGGTTTTAGACCTGGATGATAGCAAAAATGAGGAATTTCTATGCCAGCTAATTTTGCTGCCTCTAAAATTGTGGTTCCCTTTTTTACCTCTATCTCTTTTCCATCAATTATGACCAAGGGCATCCTATACTCTCTCCCTGTTTTTTAAAGATTCTTCAATTTCTTTCTTGAATTTTTTTACAATTGTTGCTACCTGCAAACCACAGGCCTCTCCAAGAGGGCAGAGGCATCTTCCAACCATTAATTTTGCTATTTCTTCGATAAGATCCAAATCCTCTAAATAACCATCACCTTTCATAATCCTTTTAATCTTCCTATTCAGAATTGATGTCCCCTCCCTGCAGGGTGTGCATTGGCCACAACTTTCATGATGAAAAAAGGAGACAACTCTATCCAGGACATCGATCATTGATGTGGTATCATCCATTACTACTATTGCGCCTGAACCGAGCATTGAGCCAATTTTCTGGAGAGAGTTGTAATCAGCAGGTATATCCACCTCTTCTGAGGTAAGAACAGGAGCTGAGATTCCACCTGGAAATACTGCTTTCAATGACCTCCCTCCTTTTATTCCTCCCGCCCAATTGAAAATTATATCCTTTAATTTTGTCCCAACTGGCAACTCATAAACCCCAGGTTTTTCTACATGACCGCTTACAGCAAAAAGTCTTGTTCCTCCATCTCCTGGAACCCCAAGGGATGCAAACCACTCTCCTCCATTCAAGATTATTGAAGGAATATTTGAAAGGGTCTCCACATTATTTATCACAGTGGGGTATCCAAAGAGTCCTTTTGTCGCAGGGAAAGGAGGTTTTATTCTTGGCAATCCTCTTTTTCCCTCAATTGATTCCATGAGGGCTGTTTCTTCTCCACAAATATAAGCTCCTGCTCCTCTGTGAACTATAATTTCAAGGGAAAAATCTGTTCCTAAAATATTTTTTCCAACAAATCCTTTTTCCTCACTTTCCCTTATTGCTCTCTCAAGTTTTCTCGCAATCTTTGCCCATTCTCCCCTTATATAAATGAAAGCTTTATGAATGCCAACAGCATAACATGTAATGACAATGCCCTCAATCAATCTATGGGGATCCTTTTCAAGAATATTTCTATCTTTAAATGTCCCTGGCTCACCCTCATCTGCATTTACACAAAGATATTTTGGCTCAACATCCTTAGGAATGAATCCCCATTTTACACCTGCAGGAAATCCTGCTCCCCCTCTACCCCTCAAACATGCTTTCTTTACTTCCTCAACTATTTCTTCAGGTTTCATATTAAGGGCTTTCCGAAGTCCTTTGTAACCTCCACTTTTAATGTAAACTTCTATGTCCCATGCATTTTCAACATCAAAATTTTGAGTTATGATCTTTGGAAAACCATTCATTCCTTAACCTCTGAAAGTTCCTTAAGTATTTTCTCAACCTTCTCCAAGGTCAGATTTCCATAAACCTCTTCATTGATCATCATTACAGGTGAAAAGTCACAATAACCAAGACAACTTACCTCCTCAAGGGAAAACATTCCATCCTTTGTAACCTCTCCAGGGGAAATACCAAGTCTCTCTTTAATGAAATCAGCTATCCTCTTAGAACCAAGAAGATGACAGGAAATACTTGAACAAATCGTTATGTGGTACTTTCCCAGATTTGTCCTCTTGAACATTGTGTAGAAGTCCGTGACCTCTCTGACTGAAGAAGGTGGGATTCCAAGAATTCCAGCAATATATTTCTCCATCTCTGAATTTATAAATCCAAACTTTTCCTGGAAAATATGGAGAATAGGGATAATTGCTGCCCTCTTATTAGGGTATTTCTGCACAATTCTCATTATTTCAGAAACAATTTCCTTCTCTTCCTTCATCTCTCAAGCTCTCCACCAATCATATTTATAGATGCAAAAGTGGGAATTATGTCTGCTACCATATATCCCTCAATCATCCTGTGAAATCCAGCCATTAAATGGAAACAAGGTGCTCTTACATGAAGCTTGTAGGGTTTTGAGGAGCCATCAGAAACAAGATAGTATCCAAGCTCACCGTTTGCTCCCTCAACAGCAAAATAAACCTCTCCCTTGGGAGGCTTTATTCCTTCATTGGGAATGTAGTACATAAAATGCTTTATTAGCCCCTCAATAGAGGTGTAAACATCTTCTTTCGGAGGAGGAGCGAATTCTGATGAATAAATGGATCTGCTCCTCTCCTTTTCTGAACCTTCAAGGTTTGGAGAGAGTTTGACTCTTTCAGGAGATATTCTCTTTCCAGAAAAACTAATATCCACAACAGAAAAGGGAGC
>JBBIMS010000249.1:0-3385 GCA_037444285.1 Candidatus Aminicenantota bacterium
TTCAGCATTTGATGGAACTGGAGCTTTCAAGAGGGACAGGAAGAAGAACAGAGAAAAGGAGCAAAGGAAAGGCAAAGCCTTCAGGACTTTTTGAGAGAGGGCAGAGGCCAAGGGATGAGCAAAGTGAGATTGAGGAGCTCAGAAGGAGAATTGAAGAAGCTGATATGCCAGAGGATGCCAAGAACAAGGCTTATAAAGAACTTGAAAGACTTGAATCAATGCCAGGACTTTCTGCTGAAGCCACTGTTTCAAGAAATTACCTTGACTGGCTCCTTTCTCTTCCGTGGAATGTAAAAACTAAGGACAAGAAAGATTTGAAAAGAGCAGAGAAAATCCTTGATGAAGACCATTACGGCTTGAAAGAGGTGAAGGAGAGAATTCTTGAATATCTTGCAATAAGACAGCTTGTTAAAAATCCAAAAGGAGCAATTCTCTGCTTTGTTGGACCACCAGGAGTTGGAAAGAGTTCTCTTGCTCGTTCCATTGCGAGAGCAACAGGTAGAAAATTTGTTAGAGTATCTCTTGGTGGCGTAAGGGATGAAGCTGAGATAAGGGGACACAGAAGAACTTATATTGGAGCATATCCAGGTCAGATCATTCAGATGATAAAGAAAGCAGGGACAAAGAATCCTGTTTTTCTCTTGGATGAGGTTGACAAGATGAGCATGGATTTTAGAGGTGACCCTGCTGCTGCATTGATGGAAGTTCTTGATCCCGAACAAAATTCTGGTTTTGTCGATCATTATATTGACACTGAATTTGATCTATCCCAAGTTATGTTTATAACCACAGCAAATATGTTACAGCCGATCCCAAAGGCTCTTGTTGACAGGATGGAAGTGATAAGGATTCCAGGATACACAGAGGAGGAGAAACTTCAAATTGCAAAAGGTTTTTTGATTAAAAAGCAGCTTAAACAACATGGGATTACTGAGAAAAATCTTACTTTCACCGATGAAGCAATACTTGAGATAATAAGGAAATTTACCAGGGAAGCAGGAGTTAGGAATCTTGAAAGGGAAATATCTTCAATTATAAGGAAAGTAGCAAGAAAAGTTGTTGTAGAAGGTAAATCCTACAGTGAAGTGATAGATGTTCCCGATGTGGAGAAATATCTTGGAGTTCCTAAATACAGAGTCTCAAAGACAGATAAAATTGATGAGGTTGGAGTTGCTCTCGGACTTGCATGGACAGAGTTTGGTGGGGAACTCCTTACTTTTGAGTCAACAATGGTGAGGGGGAAAGGAAATCTAACAATGACAGGTCAGCTTGGAGAAGTGATGCAGGAGTCTGCCCAGGCTGCTTTCAGTTATGTCAAATCAAAAGCTCTGCAGTGGGGGATTGCAAAAGATTTGCACAAGGATTTCGACATTCATATTCATGTTCCTGAAGGAGCAATACCAAAGGATGGACCTTCTGCAGGCATTACAATTGCAACATCAATAATCTCCTTAATCACAAAGGTTCCTGTCAAGAAAGATATTGCGATGACAGGAGAGATTACTCTGAGAGGAAAAGTTCTCCCTGTGGGAGGAATCAAGGAGAAACTCCTTGCTGCCCACAGAGCAGAGATCAAAAGAGTTATAATTCCTAAGGACAATGAAGCTGATCTAAAGGATGTCCCTGAGGAAGTTAAAAATGCTATGGTTATCTATCTGGTAGAAGACATGGATAAGGTTTTGGAACTTGCTCTTGCAGAACCGATCACAGATGCTATTTTTGAGAATTTGAGGGCAGAAGAAAGAAAGAGTGAGGAAAGATTGAGTCATTGAGCTTTCAATTCAGTTAAAATTACTTTGAAAACTAATATTTAAGATTTTGGAATTTCAAAATAAATTCAACAGGAAGGTGAACCATGAGTAGCGAAAAAGAATATACTCTTAAAGAACTGGAAGAAAAAAATTTTCAAACCCTTGTAAAAATAGCCAAGTCTTTGGAAATTGAGAATCCCAATGAAATGAGAAAGCAGGAACTTGTATTCAAGATTATTGAAGCACAGGCAAGGAAGAACGGTCACATATTCTCTGAAGGGGTTCTCGAGTGTCTTCCGGAAGGATATGGGTTTTTAAGGGCACCAGAACATGGTTATCTTCAAAGCCCTGATGACATATATGTATCACCTTCTCAAATTAGAAAATTTGATCTTAGAACAGGGGATACAATATCAGGGCTTGTTAGACCTCCTAAAAATGGTGAGAAATACTTTGCCCTTATCAAATTGATAGCTGTTAATTTTGAAGATCCAGAGGTTGCCATAAGGAAAAGAGCTAATGTCAAATTTGAGCAACTTACTCCATTATTCCCCTTTGAGAAGATAAAACTTGAAGTCGAACCTTCAAATATTACCGCAAGGGTGATGGACCTTTTAACTCCAATTGGTAAGGGTCAAAGAGGATTAATTGTTGCAGCACCAAGGACAGGAAAAACAACCATTTTAAAAACAATAGCTCTATCAATAGAAGCGAATCACCCTGAGATTTATTTAATAGTTCTCCTGATTGACGAAAGACCTGAAGAAGTTACAGATATGGAGAGAACTGTTAAAGCAGAAGTTATAAGCTCAACTTTTGATGAACCTCCAACCCGTCATGTCCAGGTTGCTGATATTGTGATTGAAAAAGCTAAAAGACTTGTTGAACAGGGGAAGGATGTTGTAATTCTTCTCGACAGCTTGACAAGGCTTACAAGAGCCCACAATGCAATAGTCCCTCCCTCTGGGAAGGTTCTTTCAGGTGGGCTTGATGCCAATGCTTTCCACAAGCCAAAGAAATTCTTTGGATCTGCAAGGAAGGTTGAGGAGGGTGGGAGTTTGACCATAATTGCCACCTGTCTCATTGACACTGGCTCAAGGATGGATGAGGTAATATTTGAGGAGTTTAAAGGAACTGGAAATATGGAGATAAATCTCGACAGACGCCTTGTCGACAGAAGAGTCTTTCCTGCAATCGATATTTCAAGATCCGGAACAAGAAAGGAGGAACTTCTTATTCCAAAAGAGGATCTCAACAGGATATGGGTTTTGAGAAAAGTTTTGAGTCAGCTTAATGAAGTAGAAGCTATGGAGCTTTTAATAGATAAACTTTCAAAGACAAAGTCAAACAAGGAATTCTTAGAAATGATGAGTAAAGGGCTTTAAAACTTTTATCTTTAGCCCCCATTCATGATCTTCCAATTTTTATCTTTTAATTATCATTCCAGGAAATTCTCCAGTGTGTTTTCCATTTTCGACAACAATCTTTCCATTAACAATAACATAGTGAATTCCCGAAGGATATTGATGGGGATTATTAAATGTTGCATTATCCTTTATCTTATCAAAATCAATAATGACAAGATCAGCAAAGAAACCTTCCTTTATCAAACCTCTATTTTTAATTCTGAAAAC
>JBBIMS010000250.1:0-3381 GCA_037444285.1 Candidatus Aminicenantota bacterium
GAAGATCCACAGAAGGAATGCTTCCGAAAAGGAGTCTCTCCAGTTTTATCACATATGTAGTGTAAACTGGAAGGCTGAACCTGCATATGGTTATATAAATTGTTCCCCTTAAGCTATCAAAAAGGTAAAGAAACCCAATAAAAACATACCAGTCTTGGAGAAAAATTCTTAACTTGCCTAAAAAGCCTGCGGCAAAAAGGAAAAAAAAGAGCATCAATATCTTCGGAACAAAAAAGAAACGCTGAAAAAAAATGACTACCAGAAAAAAAGATATCAAGAAAAGTAATATCATTAAAAAGGGATATTTCTTAAAATTAACTTTTCTCTTTTCCATAAAAGGAAATTTAACTCATTTTTCCCGTTTAAGTCAACTGATTTGGCAATTTCTTTTTTGAAAATAATTTAAAGATTCCTATAAAACATTCCCAGAACTTGAATTACAGACTGTCTCAAAAGACTTGACAAATATTTTATAGAGGATTATATTTTAAAAGAAATGTTAAGGGACATAGGAACTGCAACTATTGAATACATACTTCTCCTATGTCTCATTGCCTTTTCCCTCCTTTTTGCTTCGGACCTTATCACAAAAAGAATTGGAGGGGAGCATGGAATCAGAGATTTGCCTGCAAAGGCAATTGAGTCGATTGAAAAACTTTTTAACGATATAAAATCCGAGGGGGTTGATTATTCTTATTAGTCCTCTAATCTGAATAACGATTCCTTCGGTAAAAAATAGAATGAGTTAATCTCATTCAGAGGAGGTTAAAGTGAAAGATTTAATTTTAAGCGTATGGGTAAGGCTAAAGAATTTCTCTTTGAATGTGCCAAAAAGAAAGGAAAGTGGTCAGACAACAATCGAGTACATTCTCCTGATCATTGTTGCCCTGATTCTGATTTCAGTTATAGTCTTCTTTATTAGAGGACCCCTTCAAAGCTGGTGGAAGTCAGCAGTAGATGCAGTATCAAGCGCTTTCAATAACTTGAAGCAAAATATTTTCGGAAGCTGACAGTAAAGAAAGAACTCCCTTATGAAAGACCTTCTTGAAGAAATAATAGAAACATGTGAAAAGATAAAAAAAATATCGGAACTAAGGGAAAATTATCCAGAGAATGTTGTTTCAAAGTTGAGGGAGGAGTTTAAATTAAAATTAAAGGAACTGGCATCAAAGATAGAGATCGATTTCTCGTTCCTTTCAGAGGAGCTTGAAAGGATAGAAAGAGAGATAGAGCTTATAAAGAGAGATTTTCAGGATCTTGAGAATTCTCTTAAAGGACTTGAGATAAGATATCTAATAGGTGAGCTGAAAGAAGGAGAAAAGGAGAAGAAGGCAAAAACAATCCAGAAGGAAATAGAAAAATTGAAAGAAAAAGAATCCAGTCTTCTTTCAGAGAAAGAGAGAATCGAGAGGATAATAAGAGGAGGATATGAAGTAGCAAAGGAGGAATCTAAGATTTTCAGAGTTCCCTCCGAAGAAATTCCAATGCCAAAAGAGGTGGAAATGAAAGAAATTATCAAGGAAGAGCCAGTTCAGCTCCAGCAGGAATTTCTACTGCAAAATGAAGGGCTCAAAGAGGAAAAATCTGAATCAGCCTTTGAAATTCCACCCTTTTCCTTCGAAGAAAGGAAGGAAGAGGTTAAATCTCAGATGGAAGAAGTAGAAACCAAAGAGCCTGAAAGGGAAGAATCTGAAAAAAAGTTTGAATTTTCACCAATGGAGACAGTTGGATTTGCTCCTGAGGAAAAAGAAGAAGTTGAGCTTGAAGGAAAGACAGCTTATGTCGCTGTTCCCTATCTTATAATAAAAACACCATCAGGAGAGAGGAAATTTCTTTTGACAGAAGGGAAAAACACAGTTGGAAGAAGCCCTGATTGCACTATAGTTATAAATGAAAAGGGAGTTTCAAGGGAACATTTCACTGTTCATGTAAAGGGAGAAGTTGTAACAATTGAAGACCTTGGAAGCAAAAACGGAACATTTCTTAACGGAAAAAGGATAAACAAAGCTGAGCTTAAAAATGGCGATGAGATAATTGCTGGGGAATGCAGCTTGATTTTTGAATTTAGTTAGAAAGGAAAGAAATGAAAAGGAAGGAATTGAGAAAAATTTTCAGAAAAACGGGAGAGGAGAGAGGGAGCATATCCCTTGTTGAGCTTCTATGGATGACAATTGTTTTTGTGATTGCCTCAGCTATAATAGTTCAGCTTACAGTTGCTGTGACTGGAATGCAATGGGCTCATGTTTACTCAAGAAATCATGGAATGATCTCTGTTGAACCCCATGAGTTCAATTTTGAACTTCTGAGTATGGACACAATAGATTTAATATCAAATTTTATCTCAAATTTAAGCAGTTTAGACTTCAGTAGCATTGGCTCTGCTGTAAGTTCTGCCGGGGGAATATTCACATCTATATTCACTGGAAATGAAGGGGTTGGAGATGCAAGTAGAAAAGTAAAAGTCCCTGTTTTAATACCCTTTGGAAAATCCTTTGGAGTTGAAGAAATTGAGTTAAACAAGGATATAGGTGACAGCAGATTGGTCTGGGGATACTATGGGATTAGAATCGATTAATAGGAGGAAATGATGAAAAGGACAAATGTAATTCTTGCAATAGTGGGAGCAATATTTGCTCTTATCTTAATCATCGTTCTCTCTCGGTCAATGGGACCTTCAGCAGGACCTTTAAAAAATGTGGTTGTTGCAAAAAAAGATATATTACCGAGGACAATAATCACAGAGGATATGGTCCAGCTTAAAGGAATCCCTGAGAATTTTAAACAACCAAAAGCCTTTGAGAGGGTTGAGGATGTTATTGGAAGGGTTTCAATTGTTCCCCTTCCATCAGGGACTCAAATATCAGCCTCTTCCACAGATACCCTTGAAAGGGCTGGCCTTGATTTTGTAATCCCAACAGGAATGAGAGCAGTTACAATACCTGTTGACATGATAACCTCTGTTGCAGGTCAGGTCTCTCCTGGCTCCAATGTGGATATATTTTTAACAGTTGAATACAGTGAAGGACCGGGAAGTCCATTTTCAGGATTTTTCACAAAGCTTTTAATGACAAATGTAACAGTTCTTGCTGTAGAATGGAGAAAGGAGAGGGCAACAAGGGAGGACCTCCTTCTTGAACAAAGGGAGAGGAGAACAGAGGGAGCTCCAACAATAAATATTGGAGGAGAAAGGAGGTATCCAGCAAATGTTACTCTACTTACAAACTTGACAGATGCTCAGAGACTTATAATGGCTCAGAATGTTGGTAAATTAACTCTTGTTTTAAAGAACTATGCTGATAAACTTCCTGTTCCACCTATTGAAGATTACTATGCAACATCCCTTGTTGGTGACAAGAAGATAAGAAAACCAGTTTTAAGATG
>JBBIMS010000251.1:0-3323 GCA_037444285.1 Candidatus Aminicenantota bacterium
AGAGCTTGAGCTTATTGATATTTTTAAAGAGGAAGCTCCTCCTGTTCCAACAACCACAGATAAAAAACATAAAGGCTTAGAAATCCCAAAAGAAGAGGGCTGGATAGAGCCCCCTATTATAAGTGAGCTTACAGTCGCAACTTTCTACGATCTGACCTCTGTCGCAGAAGAGGAAGCGAGTGCCCTCGAGGAGATTTTATTGAGCATTGAAAAAAGAACTTCAACAACTTCCGAGAAAATGCTGGAAGAGGTCCTTAAAGAGTTCAAAAAAGGAGTTGATGCTCAAATAGGTAAAGAAGATTATGAGACACGATATAACCTTGGAATAGCTTATAAAGAAATGGGCTTACTGGATGAGGCAATCAATGAGTTCTTGATATCTGTTAAAAGTGGAGATAAGGCATTTGAATCATCTGTTTTACTTGGTCATTGCTTCGCTGAAAAAGGATTCTTTGAACAGGCTGTATCCTGGTTTAGCAAAGCTTTGGAGATAAAGGGTAAAAAGCCAGAAGATTACATAGCAGTTAAGTATGAAATGGCATCAATTCATGAGAAGCTCCAGAACTGGTCAGAAGCCTTCAGATTATACAATGAGATTCAAAAATCTGATCCCACCTACAGGGATGTAAGTCAAAAAATTCTTGTGTTGAAGGGATTCTCGTGACCTTTTGAATGGAAGATCTTCTGAAAAATAGATTTTCAGAACTCACACAGATTGAAGAAAATTTAAGTTCTGTCATATATAAAGGATTTGACAATCTATTTCAAAGGAATGTTGTATTAAAGATTCTGTTTCCCATAGCTACAAAGGATATATCTTTATTGACTCTGTTAGCACAGCTCTACCATAGAAACATAATTTCTCCCATTGATCTTATCCCTTTACCAGGTGGATACTATTGTGTTGTGTTTCCTCAGTATCCGAGGAATCTGATTTCGAAAGATGACTTGAAGGAAGGGAAAAATTTGCCATTGGCTCTACAGGCCCTCAGCGCTATTGAGTTCCTTTTTTCTAAGTCTATTGGAATAGACAATGTTAGCGAGAGAAATTTCTCAAAAGAGGATGACATTATTTATCTTATAGAATTTGAAGAGAATATTTACAGGCTCTCCCATTTTGAGGATAAAATAAAGGAAGAGAGTATTGAAAATGTAATTTCGAAGTTACCTTCTTTCATAAACGCTGGCCTTGTAAGGGAAAAGGGAATTTTTGCTAAGATAAGGGAGGAAAACCCTTATTTGATTTACTCCCTTTTAGGATTTGATCTGAGGAGAAAAGAGGATCAAATAATAGATGGATTTGCTGACGAAAAGGGCCCTTCCCCTACAAAGGTTTTAGGGATTTTTGGTAGAGAAGGACAGGGTAAAAGTGTTTTTCTTAAAAATTTCATAATTAGAAATCGCTCTATCTCATCACCGATCATTTTTGTCAATTCTATGGGTAAAGAGGACTTTTTTAATTCCTTTTCCAAACAGCTTTCATGGCTGTGTCCTTCAGGAAATTGTTTATCCTTTGACCCCAAAAGTCATGATGGAATAAAAAAAATTATAGAGACTCTTTTCTTAGAGGAAAGGAACAGCTCCCTGCTATTTATTTTTGAAGATCTCGACAGGGCAGATTATGAGAAGGTTGAATTCCTTGAGAAACTTTTTTATGCCATAGATGATTCCTATCCTTTCAAAATCATTTTTACCTCCGAGAGCTATTTTCCTTTCCTTAAAAATTTTAGAGCCTATCATTTAAATCTTTCCTTCAGGAACTTTAATGAATTTAGAGAAAATTTATGGTTAGGGAACCCTCAGCTTGAAGAGTTTGTTGAGATTGCGTGGAGGAAAAGTGGAGGAAATTTGAATCTTTTTCACTGGATTCTAAAAGTTCTCCAATTCTGGAAGAAGGGAGAAGCTTATAAAGAGAAGGATTACCTGAGAAAGGATCTTTTAAATAATTATTCCAAGAAAGAAGTAAAATTTCTCCATTGGTTGTCCTGCTTTCCAAAAGGCTTTGAAATTTCATGGCTCGAAACCCTGACAAAGTACAAAATAGAAGATTCTACTTCTCTAATAAATAAAGGGATTCTGGAACAGAAGGGGATGAGATTGTTTGTCAAGGAGCCATGGCTAAGCACTATTCAGGAAGCCCTTTCGGAAGAAGAAAAAAAAGAAATTCACAATTTGGGTGCGAATATTGACAGAGAGAACTCCTATTACCATCTTTTTATGGGAGGGAGATACGAAGAGGGGGTTGAAGAGCTGCAGAAATTTCTTGAGGAATTAAAGAATAAAGGACACATAAAAGAAGCACTTGATCTGGCAATATCTTTCCAGGAAAATGTTGAGAAAGTAAAGGATTCTTCGAAAAAGTTTTATTTCTACTCAACAATTTTCGAGCTTTATCTGAAAATTGGAGACTTTGAAAGCGCTTTCCAATACATTGCTAAATCATCTCAATTTGTAAAACCTTCTTCAGAGGAATGGATGAAACTCAAACTTAAAATTTCTGAATGCTTATATGGGATGATGAAGTATGGAAAAGCAGTCAATCTTCTTAGAGAAAGTATAAAATTTGCAAAAATTTACAATTATGAAAAATATATAAATGCCTTCAACTATCAGCTTTCAAAGAGTCTTTGGAAGATAGGAAGTTATGAGGAAAGTGAAAACATACTTAAAAACCTTGAAGCAAGCAGCGATAAATTCTATTCGGGAATATCTAAGAGGGATAGAGGTTACTATCACTTTTTAAGAGGAGATGTTTCAGGTAAAGAGTTGATCGAGTCTTCCCTGAAACTCCTCCATGATTATCCTATAGAGAAGGCACTCTCTCTCAAATACTTAGCTTGCATTTATATGAAAGAAAAGAAATGGGATGAGGCTTTAAAATTATTCTCCAAAGCAATGAGAATTTTTGAGAAGGAGAATGACCTTTTTAACCAGGCAGGGTTGTGCTCTGATATAGGAAAATTGTTCCTTGAAAGAGAGGATTTTTCAAGTTCAGAGCTCTGGTTTAAAAAAGCCTTTGAGATTTATTCAAGAATAGAGAACCCAAGAGGAATAACTTTATCTCAATTTAATTTGACAGAGGTTATGGTCCCTTCTGGGAAATGGCAAAAGGCAAAGGAGATACTGAATAAATGTGCAGAAATTGACAAAAATTCTCAGAATCTTTTCTCTTATGCCTATGATATAAGTTCCCTTGGATATCTTGAATTCCTGACAGGAAATTTTAGCAATGCAAAAAAGTTGCTCAGGGAGAGCGAGGAAATTTTTGAAAGTTATAATGCTAAAAAAGAGCTCATGGATACAAAGATAAAAATTTTTGAAAT
>JBBIMS010000252.1:0-3315 GCA_037444285.1 Candidatus Aminicenantota bacterium
GTGGAATTCTGGAAAGCAGGGGAAAGGGAAGGATTTAATAAAATTCTTGATATTTGTGGAATTGAAAAGGTTTTCTCCAACTCTAAGCATCCCCGGAAAAATCTCGACGAGAAAAGAGTTCTCTGGGTTCCCTTCGCAGACCAGTTTTTCTACCCCCTTGACCCCTCTGGACTCAAAGGCATAAGCAATTTTCTGAAGGACTCTCTCCAGGATTATCAGAAAGAAGTCGTTGAACTCTCAAAAAAATTCAACATTGAGTTTTCAGATCTTCCCTCCTATCTCAATTTTATCGACATTGTCCTTAAGGATTATAAGAAAAACAAAGCAGTAGCACTAAAAGTTGCAAGCGGATACATAAGAACCCTCTGGTTCGATGAAGTAGATGAAGATGAAGCATCAAGAATTTTTATTGATGGATTAAAAGGCAAAATTTCTGAGTGGAAAACTTACAAAAAACTACAGGATTTCATAGCCAGATATATATTTTTGAAAGCTGGTGAACTTTCCCTCCCAGTCCATTTCCACACAGGGTTTGG
Organism: Candidatus Aminicenantota bacterium; assembly: GCA_037444285.1. Lineage (GTDB taxonomy): Bacteria > Acidobacteriota > Aminicenantia > JBFLYD01 > JBBIMS01 > JBBIMS01. The sequence continues at coordinate 537 of JBBIMS010000252.1, forward strand.
AGCATCTGCTACTTTAAAAAACCTCGACTCAAACCCCCTTAACCTTGAAAGCATATTTTCAGACATGAGATTTATAAAAACAAATTTTGTCATGCTTCATGCAGGCTATCCCTTCTGGGATAAGTTGAAACCTATTCTTGAAAAAAGAAATGCATTTGTGGAATTTTCAGCAGTAAACTGGTTTGTCTATGAAGATGAGCTGGAAAAGATTCTCTATGAATGGCTTTCCTATCCTGGGGCATCCGAGAAAGTAATGTTTGGCTCTGACGCAGGAGCTCCTGTATTTTTCTGGATTGCCTCCAAAAACTCAAGAAAAGCCCTCTACTCTGCCCTCTCAAAACTAATAGAAAAAGGGATTATAAACGAAGAAAAAGCCATTCTCATAGCTGAAAAAATAATAAGAGGAAACGCCATAAAAGTCCATGGATTAAAAAACTGAATATAAAAAGCTCTACTCTTTCATCTCTTCAATCATCGACTTCCTCAAAGGAAGAATCTCCTTTAAGAACATTTCAGCCTCTTCCAAAGCTCTTTTTGCATCTTCCTCTTCAATAGTTACAATATCTCCATAATCGACATCTCTTCTAAGAGAAAGAAGTCTTTTCTGAATTTTTAAGAGCTCCTTTGAAATTAATCCTGTTCTTACAAAATCAAGAGCAAATAGTTTAAATGTCCCCTCATGAGTTACAGTGTCAAACCCTTTCAAGATAAGCAACGACCTTGTTGCATGCAAAACTGCATGGTAGCTTCTGTTTACTGAGGTTTTGAACATACCTATTTCAAAAGTTTTCTTTGCCTCTTCCAGCATTTCTCTTGCTCTCTCTTCCCTCAGATCAGAAAGGGTTATTCTCTCCTTAAGAGGTAATCTTTCCATAGACTATTTTTCCTTCCTTCAAAATATTTCTGAAAAAGGGCGTTTTTAAAGCTTTCTCCTTTTCAAAGTTTGCAATATCCCTTACTATTACAGAATATGGAATACCTGTAATCTCTTCTTCATCCACAAAAATTCCGATAACTTCTCTTAAAACTTCATAATTTCTCTTTCTAACCACTACGAGAACATCCATGTCAGACTCACCGTGAAAATCTCCTCTTGTCCTTGAGCCAAAAGCAATAACCAGAACAACATTTTCCCCCATCTTTTTTTTCAAATTTTCAACTGCTCTGAAAAGGGAAAGCCTCTCAATTCCCAACATGCCCTAATTATATCACAGAAAAACCTTTCCTGGAAAATCTCCTTCCTTTCTGAGTCCAATTATTTCAAAATGCCTGATAATAATCCCTTTTGAAGGCTCTCTCTATGATCTAACGCAAAGAGTTGACATGATAAATTTTTAAAATTATATTTAAAAAGGCAGGGAAAAATGGGAAAATCAAATGAATTTTACGCTTATTTTCCGGAAGCTTTCTCCATGCTCCATATTCGAATAAAGGGGTAAGAAATGGCGAATGAAATGATTCCTGAGCTCCACGATGTTTTGAAAATTACAACCCTCCAACATAACCTCTCTGACTTTGACCGATTTATTGAGCATTCGCCAAAAACACCAACCTGGAAAGGTGTAATTCAACATCACTGCGGAGATGAATTTTCGCTTTACCCTACAGATGTAGATACATTCCTTCTACATCTCGCTGATGGAATGGCTGCAGGCTTTTCAAGACATCAAATAAGTTATAGAGGAGAAAAAGATTTCAACATTTACAAGTTATGGAATCCCTCTCACACTACAGAAGACATAAGATTAAAAGATGATAATTCCATTATCGAACTCCTAAAATTTTTACAGTCAGACCCATCTTTTGATAAATTTCTTACAAAATACGGAAATATTATGAAGAACAGAGCAGAAGATGCTCGAGCAGGATGGAATATTACAAGCCTTTATACCCATTCAATCCTCACAGGGAAGTTTTATAGAATTTTCAAATCGTCTAATGTATTTCGAATCGATGAGAATGAAATACCAAAGGAAAAGGATGGCATAATAAACTTATCAAAGAGAAAAAGGCATGAATGGAAAGGATGTATTTCTCTTCTCAAATTTTTCTTTACTCAGAAACCTGTTAGAGCAAGAGATCTTAACATCTTTTATCTTTTGGAAGAATTGAAAAGCGAGCTTGAAAGCAAATTTAAAGACAATATCCTATTTAGTGCTGGAAATGAAATTTTGCTATTTCTTGATGAAGAAGATAATCTTAATGAAATAAGTAAGATAGTAAGAAATTTTGGTTTCCAAGTAGAAATACTTAAAAACATTAAACCATTAGAGGAGATAGAACCTGATCCACGAGCAAAACCAGGCTCAAAAAGTGAGATTTTTTACGGAGAGTTACCTGAGTGTATCACCCCTCCTATATGTGAAATCTGTCAATTAGCGCCTTCAAATAAAACATGGCCTGATGACTATCTCTCCCAATTTGGCTCAGATTTGGAAATTGCAAAAGAAGGGACTGAACATCTTTGCGAGAATTGTTTTTCAATAAGATCCCGTCCATCACGACTTAGAAAGCTCAAAGTATGGACGGAAGAAGAGAATACTAAAGTATTGTGGGTTTATTTAAATCTAAATTATGATAAGTTGATGAATGCTCTTAAATCTTTATATTCAACATACATATCAGATTTTACTGGTCAGCCTCCTCCTTCAGATATCAAAGTTAGATTCTCGTTAGTTTCAGAATTTCAACAGGACTATGAAATTTTTATCAATGAGCTTTTTCAAAATATCAATTGTGAATTCGGTGAAAGTAACACTGAAAGCATTCTCAAAAATTT
>JBBIMS010000253.1:0-3273 GCA_037444285.1 Candidatus Aminicenantota bacterium
TTCTTACTGGTGCTTACTTTCTGTTCTTTGAGCTTTTACTTCTCTCATCAATATCAATCTTTCTATCAACATTTTTAAGTCCCTACCTTTCCATGATAACTCTTTTTATAATTTATATATCAGGCCATTCCCTTTCAAATGCAATACAGTTATCCCAGTTTGCAAAAAATCAACCTCTTCAATTTTTTCTTAAAGTTCTCTCATACATATTCCCTAACCTTGAGCTCTTCAACTTTAAAATTAACCTTGTCTACAATCTTCCATTCCCGAAAATTGCCTTTGTCTTTTCGCCTTTATATTCCATAGCTTATTCTCTCATCTTTATTTCCCTTTCCTTTATTGCCTTTTCAAAAAGAGAGCTATGAGGAATGTTTTTCCTTTAATAATAATTTTTCTTATCTTACCTCTCATTGTCTTTTTCAATGTTAAATCTTCTATTCTCTCAAACCCTAACCCTGATGTTTACCTTTACCTTCCAAGTGGAAACTATCTAAGAACTCTCTCCATGGGGAATCCATCCTTCCTTGGAGACCTTATTATGGCAAGAGCTCTCACCTACTTTGGCTCCCACTATTACCAGAGAGGTTACAAATATGAATGGCTCTATCATCTTTTTGATGTTTTAACTGACATTGACCCTTACAACAAAGAAAGTTATTTGATTGGTGCGAGGCTATTAACCCTTGTTGATGTGAATTTATCCAACAAACTTCTCGAAAAGGGGATGAAAAATCATCCTGATTACTGGAAGATTCCTGAGTTAATTGGATTTAACTATTTCTATCATCTCAAAGAACCTGAAAAGGCGGCAAAATACTACGAGATTGCTTCAAATCTTCCAGGTCATCCTCCCTACATTCCCTCCCTTGCGGGTAAATTTTACTCAGAAATAGGGATGCTTGATGAAGCTATAAAGGTTCTTAGAAATTTTTATGAGACAACACAGGATAAAAGATTAAAGGAAGATTTTGGGGAACAGATTGAGGAGCTTGAGCAGAAAATAAGGGAGAGAAGGGAGAAGATACCTGCAAAAGTGATAAAGATTTTTGATGGTGATACCTTTAAGCTCGATATTAATGGAAAAGAAGAGATTGTAAGGCTCGTTGGTGTTGATGCCCCTGAAATTGATGAGAACAGGGAAAAAGTAAGAGTTATGGGACTTCTATCCAGGGATTTTGCCCAATATTATCTGGAAAATAAAGATGTTTATATTTTGATAGACAAACAGGGAAGGGACAGGTTCGGAAGACTTCTGGTTTACCTCTGGCTTCCAAGCATGACCTTTTTCAATGAGCTTGTTATTGAAGAAGGTTTTGCCAATGTCTATACAAGATTTTATCATCCCTATCAGAAAAGATTCATAGAGGCAGAGAGAATTGCAAGGGAAAGGAGCAAAGGACTCTGGGGATTTGGGAAGGAGATTCCATACCCGCCCCAGGATGCAATATACCTTCTTGGCAAACTCTGTGCAATAAAATTCAAGGTTGAGAAGGTGCATTTTGGGAGGTCAGTTGTTTACCTCCAGTCTTCCCTTGATTGGCAAAGAAGCTTTAATGCCATTGTTTTTCTTAACGACCTTGAAAGATTTAAAAAGAATTTAAAGGAATACGAAAATAAAGAGGTAATTGTAAGAGGATTTATGAGGAAATATAAGGAAAATCCTGAAATAATAGTTCATTCTCCCCTTCAAATTGAAGAATCGGAATAATTTTTAAGGAGGTATGGAAATGGAAGATCTGAGAGAAAAAGGGGCTGAGGCTCTCAGAAGGATAAGAGAGGAAAAGCCCCTTGTCCACAACATCACAAACTTTGTTGTGATGAATTACACTGCAAATGCCCTTCTTGCAATAGGAGCATCCCCTGTAATGGCTCATTCTATAGACGAGGTTGAGGATATGGTATCCCTCGCCAGAGCCCTTGTTCTCAATATTGGAACTCTTGAGAGGGAATGGATTGAATCCATGATAAAGGCTGGAAAGAAGGCAAACAAATTAGGAGTCCCTGTAATCCTTGATCCAGTTGGAGCTGGAGCAACACCTCTCCGAACAGAAACCTCTAAGAGAATAATAAACGAAGTGAGCTTATCCTCCATAAGGGGTAATGCTTCTGAGATTTTATCCCTGACCGATGAAAAAGGGAAAACAAAGGGGGTTGATTCCCTCCATGAGGTTGATGAGGTCTGGAAAGAGGGGCTTAAACTTTCTCAAGACTTAAAAACAGTTATTGCTATCACTGGAAAGATAGACTTTATAACTGACGGGAAAAGGGGATTCAGGTGCTTCAATGGACATCCTTTGCTCAGATGGGTCACTGGCACTGGATGCACTGCCACTGTGATAATAGCTGCATTTCTTGCTGTTGAAAAGGATCCGCTTCTTGCAACCACCTTCGGACTCTCCTATTTCGGAATCGCAGGGGAGAAGGCGGCTGAAAAAACTTCATCTTCAGGGTCATATGGAATTGCTCTTCTCGATGCTATTTATGAGATCAAAGAAGAGGAATTTGAAGAGAAAATGAGACTCGAAGAGGTTAGAATTTAAATGAAAAAAAATATAAATTGGGAACTCTATCTTGTCACTGATAGGGAACTTTCAAAAATTCCTTTTCAAGAAATGATAAAAAAAGCTGTTGAGGGAGGAGTAACTGTAGTTCAACTAAGAGAAAAGAAATTATCTACAAGGGAGTTCATAGAGGAAGCATTAGAAGTTAAAAAAATAATAAAGGGTATCCCAATTATAATTAATGACAGAGTGGACATTGCCCTTGCTGTTAAGGCTAATGGTGTCCATCTTGGAAATGAAGATATGCCAGTTGATATTGCGAGAAGAATACTGGGAAAAGATTTTGTAATAGGAGCATCAGCAGGTTCTGTGGAGGAGGCTATAGAGAAGGAGAAGATGGGTGCAGATTATATTGCTGTTAGCCCTGTCTTTTCAACACCCACAAAGCCTGATGCTGGACCACCCCTCGGACTTGAAGGGATCAAGGAAATGAAAAAATTTGTAAAAGTTCCCTTAATCGGAATTGGAGGAATAAACAAGGAGAATGTTATGGATGTTATAAGGAGTGGAGCTGATGGCGTAGCTGTTGTGTCGGCAATTGTAAGCTCTGAAGATCCCGAAAAATCAGCAAGAGAAATGAAGGAATTGATCCAGAGAGCAAAAGGTTTGAAGTAAAAGAGGAGGTTTCTTTAAATTTGACTTTCTTAGAAATTTATCGGAAAATATATTCTTATATGTGAATATTTGCATATGAAAGAATATTTAAAAGTTT
>JBBIMS010000254.1:0-3233 GCA_037444285.1 Candidatus Aminicenantota bacterium
TCTCATCTCTTCTCCTTTTTTTATTATTTGATAAAGGATTTTTTCCCCATCAAGACTTGCATCGATCCATGTGTTTTCCAAAGCTTTTAAAGTGATTTCTATTTTATCTGGCTCCTTTTCAGGAGAGGTTTCCTCAGGTTGGACTTCACTAATTGCAAGATTTACTCTGGGAATTTCTGTATTTTTTTCCTTTTTTTGTTCGGGTTTGTGGGCTAAAAGAATTACCAGAAAAAGAATTAAAATTCCAAAAAAGACAGGGAGGAAAATGAACAATTGTCCTGCCTTTATCAATTTTTTATTTTTTATTTGTTCTGTTTTAGGAAGTTCTTTTTTGATGAGGTCAAAAGCCTGAAGAATATATTCTTCGTTCAATCCGAGAAATCGGGCGTAAGCCCTTACGAAGTTCCTTTTGAAAAAGCCACCGGGAAGATAATTTAGATTGTTATTTTCAATTGCCTCTAAAAAAGCAGGTGAAATCTTTATCTCCTCTGAAACTTCTTTTAGGCTCAAACCTTTTTTGAGCCTTTCCTCTTTCAAAATTCCACCAGGGTTTTGCATTCTCTCCTCACCAAATTTACCTTTTTCGAGTTTATCTATCCTCCCTTTATAAAGTTCCATTATTTATCATTATTATTATTAAATCAAATTTTTGGATTGTCAATTTTTACCTAAAGGATAATGGCTGAACCACTCTTTTGATGCAATTGATAATTTTGACTATCAGGAGATATTTGCATAAAATTTTTAGATGAGGGAGGGTTTGTATGGGAAATGATATTAAAAAGGAAAAAGAGAGGTGGGAGAAGGAAACCCTTCTTCCCTATCTCTCCAGCGCTCCCGAAAGATTGAATGAATTCACAACTGTTTCAGGAAGAAAGATTGAAAGGCTTTATACCCCTGTAGATCTTGGAAATTTTGATTATATGAGGGAACTCGGTTTTCCAGGAGAATATCCTTTCACAAGGGGTATTCATCCAACCCTTTACAGAGGGAAACTATGGACAATGAGGCAATTCTCAGGGTTCGGAACTCCTGAAGATACAAACAAGCGATACAAATATCTTTTATCTCAAGGCCAGACAGGTCTTTCTGTGGCCTTTGACCTTCCAACTTTGATGGGGGTTGATGGCGATCATCCTCTTGCCAAAGGTGAGATTGGGAAGTGTGGAGTAGCAGTTTATACATTGAGGGATATGGAGATTCTCTTTGATGGAATTCCCTTAGACAAAATTTCAACTTCAATGACTGTAAATGCTCCAGCAGCTGTTCTATGGGCAATGTATATTGCAGTGGGTGAAAAACAGGGAGTTCCTAAAATAATGCTTAGGGGGACAATCCAGAATGATATCCTTAAAGAGTATATTGCCCAGAAGGAGTATGTTTTTCCTCCAAATCCTTCAATGAAGCTTGTCATTGATACCTTTGAATATGGTTCAAAGGAAGTTCCCCAGTGGAACACAATATCAATTTCTGGTTATCACATAAGAGAGGCTGGGGCAACAGCAGTCCAGGAGCTTGCTTTCACTTTGAGGGATGGAATTGAGTATGTAGAATGGGCTATAAAGAGAGGGCTTGATGTGGATGAATTTGCTCCTCGTCTATCCTTCTTCTTCAATTCCCACAATGATTTCTTCGAGGAGATAGCAAAGTTTAGGGCAGCAAGAAGAATGTGGGCAAAAATTATGAGGGAGAGGTTCAAGGCAAAGAACCCGAGGTCCTGGTGGCTCAGGTTTCACACCCAGACATCAGGAGTGTCCCTAATGGCTCAACAACCTTATAACAACATTGTCAGAGTGGCAATTCAGGCTCTTGCAGCAGTCCTTGGAGGAACCCAATCCCTCCATACCAACTCAATGGATGAGACATACGCTCTTCCTTCTGAGCAGGCTGTTACAATAGCTTTGAGAACCCAGCAGATTCTTGCTTTTGAGAGCGGGGTTGCTAATACAATAGATCCACTGGGGGGTTCATATTTTGTTGAGTCCTTAACAAATAGGATTGAGGAAGATGCATGGGAATATATAAGAAAGATTGATGAAATGGGAGGAATGGTAAAGGCTATTGAGCTGGGGTATCCTCAGAGGGAGATTCAAGAAAGCTCTTACTGGTATCAGAAGGCAGTGGAAAGAAAAGAGAAAATTATTGTGGGAGTTAATGAGTTTGTTATGGAAGAGAAGGAAAAGATTCCTATCCTATACATTGATGAGTCTGTTGCTGAGAAACAGCTCCAGAGGCTTAAAGAGGTTAAAAAGGAGAGGAATTCCTCAAGAGTTAAAGAGACTCTTTCCAATTTGAAGAAGGCTGTTTCTGACGATGAGAATCTGATGCCGTATATCCTGGATTGCGTTAAAGCCTATTGCACCCTTGGAGAGATTATGGATACATTAAGGGAGATGTGGGGTACATACAATGAACCTGTTCAATTTTGAAAGGAGTATTCAATGAGTAAAAGGAAAATAAGAGTATTAATAGCAAAACCAGGGCTTGATGGACATGATAGGGGCGCAAAGGTTGTTGCGAGAGCTTTAAGGGATGCAGGCTTCGAGGTTATTTATACGGGGCTAAGGCTGACTCCTGAGCAGATAGTTAACACTGCTGTTCAGGAAGATGTAGATGTCATTGGTCTATCCATACTTTCAGGAGCCCACAATGCTCTTGTTCCAAGGATAATGGAGCTTTTGAAGGAAAAGGGAATGGAAGATGTTCTTGTTCTTGTTGGAGGGATAATACCTGATGTTGACATTCCTTTTCTTAAATCTGTTGGCGTTAGCGAAATATTACTTCCTGGAACCTCAACAGAGGAAATAATAAAGTTCATCAAGTGAAAAGATAATTTCTGGAGAGCTTTTTGAGAAGATCTTTACCCCTGTTCCTTATTTTATTTATTTTTTTTATTTTGTTTTCTCTCCTCTTTTTCTTGAAGATAAAAGATGATATGCCAGATTTTGAGGTTTACTGGAAGTCAGGAAAGAGGCTCTCTTCGGCTCAGGATCTTTATCCAGCCGATGATGGGCATTATGTATTGAAATACATTCCTTTTTTTGCCTTTTTAGCCTATCCCTTCTCCCTTTTCCCTCTCCCGGTATCAAAGGCTCTCTGGTATTTTATTTCAGTGATATTTGTCTTTCTATTCTTTCACTTTTCCCTGAAAATCATCCATGAGAAAAAGGTGAAAACCTTGATAATCCTTTTTATTTCTGGAATTACTCTACTCAAATTCATAACAAGAGAAC
>JBBIMS010000255.1:0-3229 GCA_037444285.1 Candidatus Aminicenantota bacterium
GCTTTCCAGAATTCCACTGACAGAGTCTCCAGCTCCTCCATATCTTTTTCTTTTACATCATCTTTTTCATAACCGTAAATTTCTCTAAGGGCCTCAACCTGCATTGAGTCAAAAACAGCTATCCTTTCTTTTTTGATTGGCCAGAAGGGTCTTGAAATGGGTGGTTCAAGGGTTGGGTAGGGGTCTTCAATTTCATATCTTACATGACCTGTAGAGGGATGGGAATGAACATCTACAAACTTTGTCTCCTCGATGAATTCAAAAAGTTTTTTGTATTTTGGTTCTTCCGCCCCTGAAAAAAGGGGAAGGATCAGGAAAAGAAAAATTAAAAAGAAAGATAATTTTTCAATCATTCCATTCCTCTCCTTGAAATTCTATTTACAATTTTAATCTCCTTCTCCTTTCTCCAATAACCTGATAATCATTCTCTTCCTTCTTTTTCATCCTTTCAAGGGCAAGTTCAATTAGAACTTCTCTTTTCTCAGGCTCTCTTTTCTTTACCTTTCTAAACCTCTTAAGCCCAAGTTCTTCTCTGAGGAGAAGGAATTCGAGCGGAGAAACTTCCTCAAATTTTCTTCTTTTAACTCTCACGCTTTAACCTTCTCTTTTAAGTTTAGTAGCTCCATCAGGGTGTCATTTTGGGGTTTTCTCGCCTTTTCTTCAAGATACTCCCAGTCAAGCTCCTTGTAGTATTTTCTTATAAGAAGTTCAACCATCTCACCATCAACCTCTTTTTTGTAAACCCTATCTCGCTCAGAACATCGTTAAGAGCCTCTCTATTCGGATATGCAAGGTCTATATCTGCAGTGAAATAAACTTCCCTTGAATAATAGGCTAAGGCACAACCTCCAATTACTATTGGGGCTTCCTTCCCCCTATCAGTTAAGAGTTTGCTAATGAGAGCAACAAGAAGAAGTTGTCTTTTTAAAGGGAGCTCAGTTTTTTTGATTGTTTCAATTATTTCATGAGTTTTCATGAATAAATATTATCATCTTCAAGTTTATAAAACAATTTAGGAATCTGGGAAATTCCTTTTTTCTCTGATATTAATAATTCTAATTCTCAATCCTGTATTTTCCGAAGCCGAAGGTGCATGATTTTCCAACATGGACTTGCTCCCCTAAAATAAGGAATGGAACAAAATCCCTGAAATCCCCTTTGTATACAACCTTCCCCACAAAACCTCCAAGTTTCATTTTTGTCTTTTGCCTTCTTGAAAATCTTTCAATCTCCTTCCATTTGAGATCTGATTTCACCTTTTTTATCTCTCCTGCTTTCTCAATCATTTCATGGAAATCCAAGCTCAGCTCTTCTCCGCAATGGAAGTAGGATAGGGAGGATATTCTGTGGAGGAGGGAACGGATTATGTGATGGAAATCAGGGTCTTCTACAAGTTTAGCGTTGTGTTTTATCCTCGTAGGGGTGAGAAAGTTCATTGTAAGAATCTCAGTATCTTTTATTTCCCTTTTTCTCATGAGAAAACTTAAGTCCCAGGTCTTGTAGGAGCTTAAGAGGACTCCTTCCTTGCCATCATAAATAGTTTTAAAATTTTCCTCTTCAATATCCATTAGGGTAGAAACCTTCTCCAGAAAATATTTCCCCTTTCTACTTCCAAAACCTCTTTTCCCCAACTCTTTAAAGGTGAAGATAAAGTAGGGAAGATAATCAACTCCCTTACCTATTAAGATTAGATTGAAAATTATTGTTTCCCCTCTTTTATAAATTTTTTTATTTCCTTCAGGAGGCTCAATTACAAAGGGTCTTGGAATATCCTGAATCTTTTTTAATTTTTCTGAATCTTCAGGAGGTGAGGTCTCAAATATGTAGGCATAGGCACAAACTTTCTTGAGAGCACATTCATTACATTTTTGAAGCTCTTTCTTAAGGCAAACAATCTTTCTAAATTGAAAGCCAAACCCTCCCCTTATTGTTGTTCCTGTAAAGGAAGGAAGTATCAGCTCATTTTCATCTCTCAGAAAAAATCGGAACTTTGAAAAGGTAAATCTATCCAACATTTTTATTATATTTTAAATATTATCAAAGAACTTAATCTTTTAGCAAATCTAAATTTTCAATGGAAAATTTCTCTTTCAACTCCCGCAGGTTTTCTTCCTTTTTCTCACTCCTTTCCCATCTTCCAAGGGTTTCATCAGGAATTAGTTTTGCTCTCCTGGAAAGCGCTTTTAAACCCTTTACACCTTTAAAATAAATGTAGAGCATGAATAGCTCTGTCCAGAAAATTATGTTGGGACCAGGAAGCAAGCCAAGTATGGCAGAGAAGGGTAGTGTGATTAGAATGAGGACAATTATAAGGGTGTGCCTTCCCATTTCTTTTTCAATAAATAACTTAAATCTTAGTCTTGCCCTGCTCTGTGAATAATCAGATGGATAAAGGACAGGGATATCATCCTTTTTCATGGAAGCTTCAATAAAAGAAAGTTCCTGATAGAATTTCCTACCTCCTATGAATTTTATCTTTTTCCCCATTTTTTCCATCAAATTTACAATAAAATCCCTGCTTTTTTCCATCTTTTCTACAAGAAAAATCCACCTTTTTGAAGAATCCCTCAAAAAAAGAAACCTGCCCATAATGATTTCTCCCTTCCCTTATCTTCTTTCTTCAAGCAAATTCCCCATTTTTCTATCGGATATTCTCAATAATATTGAGAATGTAAATCCTGATATTCCAAGGATTGTAAACATGACCATACTTGCAGTGTATCCACTGGTTAAATCCCTTAATTTCCCGTTTAAATAAGGGAAGAGGAAAAGTCCGATGTTCTGAATCATTGTCATAAGACCAAAGGCTGTCCCAACCTTTTCTTCCTTTACAATCAAAGGGACAGAGGGCCAGAGCGCAGCAGGAACAAGGGAGAAGGAGATTCCAAGAATTAGCATTGGAAACACAGGGTAAACATTTGTGAATCCCATTAAAATATAGGTTGGAATCATCAGGGCTGAGCCAAAGAGAAGTATGCTAACCCTCTTTCCTATTTTGTCAACCATTCTACCGAAAATTGGGGCAAAGATTGCCGAAGCAATCATTATTATACTTGTTATCCCGCCAGCTGTTGTGAATATTCCTTTAAAGAAATTTATTATACTTGAAATGAAACCAGAGCTACTTTCTTTGAGAGAAAGAGGAATCCCCCATTTTGAATTGAAAAAGTCCGTGGAGAGGGAAGTGAATGGGAAAATCGCTGAATAGAATGTCAAACAGAGGAAAACA
>JBBIMS010000256.1:0-3227 GCA_037444285.1 Candidatus Aminicenantota bacterium
AGAAAGAAGGCTTTAAAGGCTTTATAATAGAAAGATTTTTTCCACTTGGCATGGGGAAAAACATGGGAGATTATGTCCTATCTGGAAATGAATTTTTGGGGGTCTGGTTAACCATCCTTAATAAATTTGGATATTTTGCAAAAAAGGAAGAACTCATAAAGTTCAGGGCAATAAAAGTTCTTTTTTACAAAGAAAGGGCTAAAATCTTTGGTTCAGAGTGCATTGTTGGTAAAGATGGCATAGCAGTTCTTCCTGATGGAACAATCCTTCCCTGCAGAAGGTTTGCTCTTCCAATAGGGAACCTTCTTAAAAAGTCCCTTTTTGAAATATGGAGGGATTCGGAAGTCCTTAATTTATTGAGAAAAAAGAGTAATCTTAAGGGGATATGCGGGAATTGCGAGATTGAAGAGTGCATTGGATGTAGAGCGATGAGCTATTGTTTAACTGGAGATTACCTTCAAGAAGACCCTCATTGCTGGTTAGGAAAAACTAAATTGATTTAGTTTTTAAATATTTTGTTCCTCAATCCACCTCTTGAGATCTCCTATAGCCCTCTCAATCAAGGCACCCTTCTTAAGTCTTTTCGGGATCCTTTCCTTTAATGGCGGGAGAAGACCAAAGGTAAAATTTACAGGATCAAATTTTTTTATCTCTGGGTTGGAAATTGCACGGCAGAGGCTTCCAACTGCTGTTGTGGGAGGAGGTGGTGAAAAATCTCTTCCTTTTAGAAGAGCAATTGCAGAAAGCCCTGCAATAAGACCGGTTGCAATATTTTCACAATAACCTTCAGCTCCAGTGATCTGTCCTGCAAAGATTATCCTCTCGTCCTTTCTAAGCCTCAAGGAAGGGGTAAGAAGGGTAGGTGAGTTAATATAAAAGTTTATGTGAAGTTTTCCAAACCTTACAAATTCAGCTTTCTCAAGGCAAGGTATCATTCTGAAAATTCTCTCCTGCTCCCTCCACCTCAGTCTGCTTTGAAAGCCAACAAGCTCATACCATTCTCCTTTAAGATCATTCTTTCTCAGTTGAACAACAGCATAGGGAATCTCTCCTGTTCTTTTATCCCTCAAACCAACTGGTTTTAAAGGACCAAATCTCAGAGTTTCAAACCCTCTCTTTCCCATTTCTTCAATGGGAAGGCAACTTTCAAAGAATACCTCCCTTTCAAAGGGGTGAATGTATGCCTTCTCACCTTTTATAAGCTCCCTCCAGAACCTTTCATATTCTTCCTTTGTCAGGGGGCAATTTATGAAATCATCTCCTCCCTTTCCATACCTTGAGCCAAAAAAAGCTTTCTCCATATTAATGGAGGAGAAGGTTACAATAGGAGAGGAGGCATCATAGAAATAAAGATTTTTCTCACCAGTTATTTTTATAATGCTCCTCTTCATTGATTCAGATGTTAGAGGTCCTGTAGCTATTATAACAATTCCGTCCTTCGGTATTTCCTGAACTTCTTCTACAATCCTTTCAATAAACTCATTTCTTTCCAGCTCTGAAGTCACTTCCCTTGGGAAAAGATTTCTGTCAACTGCCAGGGAGAGTCCTGCTGGAACTCTGGTTTTTTTAGCAATCTCAATAAGAAATGAGCCAAGAATTTCCAGTTCTTTTTTTAGAAGCCCTGAAGGAGAATTTAAATCTTCTGAACCAAAGGAGTTACTACAGACAAGTTCTGCAAAATATGGAGTTGTGTGAGCCTCTGTCATCTTCGATGGTCTCATCTCATAAAGTTTAACAGGGATTCTCCTTTTTGCAATCTGCAAAGCACATTCTGAGCCAGCAAGCCCTCCACCAATAACTTCAATCATTTTTATTTCCCAATTTAGTTAATTGACTTTAAAAAATATTTTACAATAAATTCTCTATATTTGGAATTCTCTTACCGATTCATTAAAATTTTGTATTGAATTCCATATTTCTTTTTAATATCATTAATTTATGCAAAAATGAGAGGTTATTGAGAATGGAGATAAAATTAAATCCAATTGGTTTTGTTCGTTCTCCCTTTAAAAAAATAGAAGATATTACGGAAAGAAAAAGGGGGTTTTCAGATTTTGAAGATGTTGTCGGAGAAATTGAAATTCTTAAAGAGTTTGAAGAAGGGCTGAAAGATATTGAAGGCTTTTCCCATCTAATAATTGTTTTCTTTTTCCATTTAACTAATGAAAGGAAAAAAATTGTAATCCCTCCTTTCGACGGAAAAGAGAGAGGGGTTTTTTCAACAAGATCCCCTTCAAGACCAAATCCTATAGGCTTAGCTGTTGTTGAACTCCTTGAAAGGAATGGAAGATTTTTAAAAATTAAGGGAATTGACATGATTGACGGGACTCCAGTCATTGATATAAAACCTTACACAATTAGAGACTCATGGATTAATATAAAAATGGGCTGGCTTGAGGAGAAATTTGATGCAGAAGAAAGATTTTATGTCCACCAAAAATCTCCCCTTCTCTCAGACGCTGCCAAACTCTGGCTTGCCCACGATGGTCTTTGGTTTTTAAATGTTGAGAAGAAATTTGGCATTGAAAAGGCTATCGAGGTTGACAGAGAAGCATGGAAAGACTTTACTGTGATTGAGGCTCGAAGAATTATGGAAAGGCTTTCTATTCCTGAAAATGGTGGACTGTCTGCTTTAAAAACTGCTTTAAAATTCAGGCTTTATGCCTATATTAATAAACAGGAAATCATTGATGAGACAGATAAAAGCTTCATCTTCAGAATGAATTCCTGCAGGGTTCAGGAAGCAAGGAAAAGGAAAGGACTCCCTGATTTCCCTTGCAAATCTGTTGGCATAGTTGAATACACTTATTTTGCTAAGGAAATAGACAAAAGAATAGAAACTGAATGTCTTTATTGCCCACCTGATTCCCACCCCTCAGACTCCTTCTGTGCATGGCGTTTTATAATAAAGGAATAAAAATGGAAATATGGATTTTGGGGAGTGCAATAGAAAAATTGGAAATTCTCCAGAGTATTGAGGGGAAAGAAAAGGGAATTTTACTTGGTCATAGGAGGGGAGGTTCTTTCATTGTTGAGGATTTTGTTCCTCTGAGAGAAATTAATTTGAATTCAAAAGAATTTTTTCTTTCCCTTTTTTCCAACAAGAATTTTATTGGATTTTTAAGCTCTGAGGAAAAAGATCTTGAAAATCTTCCCCAGTATCTTTTCGGAAACATTATCCTCAAAACTTCAGAAGGGAAAATTAGGGGTTATTATGTTGAGCTAAA
>JBBIMS010000257.1:0-3212 GCA_037444285.1 Candidatus Aminicenantota bacterium
ATTATTGGTATTACGGGGTTTATTGTGATGGTGGGATCTGTATGGAAGTTTGGACTATATACTGTAAAGACGGGTATAACTTTGATGAATTATGTACTTCAGGAGACTCGTGTGCACAGTGAATACCTTTGGAAAGAAGATTGCAGATTTACTCCAGTGAATCAGGATTTATCAAAGAGAAGAGAGTTATATATTGATTTGTCCTATTGCAGGAAAAAGCCACAATTGATTAAAAAGAAGAAGTAATTTATAATTAAGCAGAAGAGGAAAAAGGTGAAAAATATAAAAAAGTTCACACTACCTGAATTGAAATTATCTCTTTTCTTTTTCATTTTATTTGCTTCCTTATTGATTTTTAAAGAGCTCCTTTATCCCCAAACAGAGCACCAGGAGAAGGAAACTTTGAAACATGAAGTCACTGTAACTATGAAATTGGTTCAAATATATGTTATTGATAAAAAAGGCAATCCAGTTACTGATCTAACTAAGGACGAATTTGAACTCTACGATAATGGAAAACCTCAGCAAATCTCCTATTTTGAAAAGCATATCTTACCCATATCTGAGAAGAAACCCCAGGAATTGAAACCTGTTTCTCTTCCCGTGGAAGAAAGAATTCCTTCTTCCAGGATGAACCGTAAATTTTTCCTTTTTTTTGATTTTGCCTTCAATAATCCAGCCGGGATATTGAAATCAAAAAGAGCAGCTTTGCATTTTATTGAAAGCCTTCATCCAACTGATGAGGTAGGGATTATTTCCTATTCTACAACAAAAGGGTTGACTATGCATGAATATCTGACAACCGATCATGAGAGAATCCTTAAGGCTGTGGAAGGGTTAGGGCTAAAAGAATACTTGGGAAGAGCAGAGAAATTGGAGGATATTTACTCTGGGGATGTTGAGCGACTTGCACCAAAAGATGTTGTGGGAAAAGAGGATGAAATTATTGAAGAAAAGATGAAGATAAAAAGAGAGGCTGAGAGGACTGTTTACAAAAAGCAGGTCTCGGAATTTATCTCAACAGTAGAGGAGTTTGCAAAAGCCATCTGCTACATACCATATCACAAAAATATTATTCTCTTTTCATCTGGGGTTTCTAACTTTGTATTCTACGGAGGTTTAGCCGATCCCACACCATTGGAGCTTTCAGAAGCCGGATATGGAAATCCCATATTGCGGGGCAAATATGAAAAGATGATTGAGGAACTAAAAAGAGCCAATTGCTCTATTTATGCTGTAAATGTAGAGAAAGAAAGAACACGCATAAATCCTATGAATGAAGCAATGAGGGGGGACCTTTCTTTAAGACAGCTATCAAAGGAGACAGGAGGGAAGTACTTCCACAATACAATGGATCCTAAAAAAGTGGTTGAAGACATACAGAATCTAACCAGCACTTACTATGTCCTGGGTTATCCAATAGATGAGAAATGGGATGGAAAATACCATGAAATAAAGGTGAAGGTGAAGAGAAAGGAGTGTGAGGTATATGGTCAGAGAGGTTACTTCAACCCCAAGCCCTTCACTGAATACACAGAATTTGAAAAACTTCTTCACCTCATTGATTTAGCCCTTGCTGAGAGGCCTCAATTTCAAGAGCCTTTGAGATTCTCTTTAACTTCTCTCCATTGTTTTGAAAAAGGAGGAGCGAACCTTCTTCTAATTTCTGAGGTAACTAAAGAAGTGATTAAAGAATTTTTAGGGAAGAAAACAGAAGTAATTGCCCTTGTTTTTGATAAAGAATACAACATAATTAAAATGGAAAGAGCAGAGGTCAATTTTTACTCCATTCCTCAAAATAGGATCTATCTCTATACAATCTTATCCCTTCCTTCTGGTGAATACCAGCTCAGAATGGTCATAAGAGATTTAGAGACTGGAAGAGGGGGAGTTGCTTCCTCATTGGTTATCGTTCCTGAAATTCCTGATAAAAGATTAAGACTTTATTCACCCTTATTGCTTATCCCTGAGAAGAATTCCATATATCTAAAAACTAAAAAGGATTCTCCTTCCTTATCAACCATCTATCCTTTCGACTCCGGTCAATATTCACCTCTTGTAAGAGAATTGGAGCAGGGGACATACAAACTTTTAGCTTTTGTGAGGCTTTCAATTACTGGCATTCCCAATCCAGAAATCCAGCTTCTTTCCTATCTCATCCATACTTCCTCTGGTAAAAAGATTCCCATTTCCCTTTCCGTCCTCAACAGAATAAAAGAAAGGGATACTCAGGCTTATCTGGTGGAGCTCTATACAGGAGAGTTAGAACCAGGCAGATACACATTATATCTCTTTGCAGAAGAGATAAATACCAAATCCAGATCTCATAGCATGACAACATTTACAGTCAAATAACTTTAAGCTAAACAATAATTTTTATAAAAATAGTCATTTAATCTAACCAGTACCATGTTTCAGAGACATTGATTTTTGAACTAACAAGAATTGACAGAGTAGAATCGGTGAAATTCAGGGTTAGTCATTAAAATTGAATTTTTTTGGTATTTGTGATAAACAGAAATTTAATTGTGGAGGTAAAAAGTGGAAGAGGTTGATCTTGAAGGGAAGAAGACTCTTCATAAAAGAGTTAAGGTTCTTGGTTTTGCCTCATTCTTCAATGATTCTGCCTCTGAAATGATCTATCCTTTCCTTCCTGTTTTCATAACAAAGTATCTTGGTGCAGGTCCAGCATTTGTTGGGCTTATAGAGGGTGTTGCTGAGAGTGTGAGTAGCTTTCTAAAGCTTTTTTCAGGATGGCTTGCAGATAGAATAAAAGGAAGGAAGATTCTCGTCTCAGTAGGGTATTCCCTTCCGTCCCTCTCAAGACCTTTAATAAGTATTGTGAGAGCATGGCCTTCCCTTTTTATCCTTCGGATAATAGATAGGTTGGGTAAGGGAGTGAGAACATCTCCGAGGGATGCTATTATTGCAGATTCTGTTGATGAAAATAATAGAGGTAGAGCTTTTGGATTTCAAAGGGCAATGGATAACCTCGGAGCTGTTGTGGGTCCAATAATTTCTTTCCTCATTCTTAAATTTCTCATAAATGATATTAGAATGGTTTTCTTCCTTTCCATAGTTCCTGCCATTTTTGTTTTAATACTTGTTGTTTTTCTCCTTGAGGATGTAAAAGGTAGAGAACTGGAAAGAACAAAAATTTCTTTTAAGACAAGAGGACTTCCTTCATCATTTAAAATTTATCTTCTCTCCCT
>JBBIMS010000258.1:0-3211 GCA_037444285.1 Candidatus Aminicenantota bacterium
CCCTTTGCCTCAACAGCAATTTTGTTCCATTTCTCAAACCCAACCTTAACAAGATTTAAATTCTGCCAGTGGGAAAGTGCTTGAAACTCACCATTTACAATTTTCCATATGGAAAACATTCCAGGTCTTCCTGTATAAATCTGAAAGAGATAGCCGTTTTTGAAGTTATCGTCTGCACGAAATATTATCCCCTGGGATGAATAAGGTCCTGAAAGTCTTGAAGTATCAACTGAAACTGAAAAATTTGTAAATTTTCTCTGAATAAAAGCAACTGCATCACCAAGTTTATCTCCACCATCAAAATGGAGAACTCCCTGCTCAACTGTCCATTTTCCATTTTCAATAAAGCTTAGATTTCTTGAAACATCCTTTTCAAATCTTTCTTCAATGGAGAAAGAGGGTTTGGTAATTCCAATTTCAGGAGGCTTCTCTCCTTTTCCTGGCTCAACCTTCTGGGAAGGAGTTTTTGTGTATTCCTTTCTTACTGATTCAAAGAGAAGGACAAATTTTGGAGAGTAAAAATCAGGGTCTATGGAATGGTTGGGATTGAGCTCGAAGACTCTTCTAATTTCTTTTTTACAATTTTCTGTCTGATTGACTGTAAAGTATGTAAGGGCAAGGGAAAGATGAGCTTCAATAAGTTCTGATTTGTTCCTTATCAGGTTTATTGCCTGAGTGAAGAATTCTATAGCCTTCTCGTAGTCACCATTCATGTAAGCTTTCTTTCCTTCCTCAAGGATCCTGTCAACATCAGTCTGCTGGGAGAGGACTGCTAAAAGGAAAATTGTAAATAGGAACAAAAAGAAAAAAGCTCTGTCTTTCACTTTAGAATCCTCTTAAAAGCTTGCTCAGGAGAAACAAGTATAGGAATGGCAGTTTCTCCTGCAAAAGAACCTGCAGTGCTCAGAGAAACAGAAACATTATCAACATAAACATTGCCAGAATCGCGAGTCCAAACTCCAACTTTCCCCTTTGAATAGGATGAATCTGAGATAGAACCTACTCTTGTCCCATTTATATAGAAAGTGAAGTTTGTTCCGGAAACCACAACTTTCAATGTGTTCCATTGAGGATACTTCCTTATTGCAGAATTGTATTCGTAATTTCTAAGGTAATAAGGGGTGGAACCTTCTAACTTAAAAACTGCCCATTCTTGAGAATTTTGCCAGACATAGAATAAATACCACTTTATTGTTGTAGGACCAGGCTCACCTCTAAATGCCAAACATTGATCCACACTACTTGTGATATCAGCTTGAAAGGTAAAATCTTTGAAATTCCCCACATCATACCAGGTAAACCTATGCTTTCCAGTGTTATCGTTATAAAACCGATACTGCCCGCCGACAACCATCCATTGTCCAGTACTATTAGCTTGCCAGTAGTTTGCAACCCCATCATTGAAATCTTCACTAAATGGTGCAGCAAAGAGCTCAGCGTTTACATAGGATGTCTGATTCTTTGAAACATTTACTGTGGTGCTATAATCCTGAAAGAGAGCTTTTCTCAAAGTAATACTGTGGCTTCCAACCTTCACATCTGTCAAAACAGCATTTGTCACTTTTCCAGTATCTGAGCCATCAAGGAAGATTCTTGCTCCTGTTGGATCCGACTTTACATCAATTGAACCTTTCCCCTCCTCTTTCTTTTTCCCGAGAAGGAGAGCAACTGCAACTCCAGCAACTGCTAAACCTCCAAGGATGTAGAGAGCTGTGTAGCTCTTTTTCTTTTCAGGCTTCTCTTCTTTTTCCTTTTTTACTGGAACCTCCTCAACAGGCTTTTCCTCAATCACTTTTTCTTCTTCTGGTTTAACCTCTTCCTTCTTCTCAACTGGTTTTTCCTCCACAGGTTTCGCCTCAGGCACAACCGGAATAAGAGTGAGCTCGAAAACATTCTCTTTCAATTTTTCAATGTTTATTTCTTTGTCAAGAGGTTCAAAACCTTCCTTAACAACTCTTATTTTATGCTTTCCTGTATAAAGAGCACCTCTAAAAGGTGTAAGCCCCTTGTTTTCATCATCAATGAAGATTGTTGCTCCTTCAGGAATTGAGGTTATTAGAGCTTCTCTTGTGTTTTCTTTCTTCACCTCATCAAAAAGTTTTATGAATTTTGGAGAGTAAAATTCCGGATCAGGCTTAAAAGAAGGGTTCAGTTTAAGAATGTTCTTTATCTGTTCTCTACAATTTTCGATCTGATTAACTGTAAAATATGTCAGGGCAAGGGAAAGGTGAGCATCAATAAGAGTGGATTTGTTCTTAATTAGAAGTATAGCCTGATTGAGAAGTTGAATTGCTCTTTCATAATCACCATCAAGATAGGCTCTTTTCCCTTCCTCAAGGATTTTGTCAATGTCTGTCTGCTGAGCTTGAGTATGAGAACTGAAGCTTGTAAAGAGAACAAAGACTGAAAAAAAGGCAAGGAGAAGGAAGAGAGTAACAGGTTTGAAAAAACCTTTTTCTCTTATTCTTTCCATAATCCCTCCTAAGTTTTTATTTTTACCATATTTATAATAACTCTCATTAGAATTTCCAAAATAAAACCTAACAGTTTTTACTTCTTTACAACTCCAATTGATGGAAGGGTGAAAGTTATTCCTTTTTCAGTTTCTTTTGAAAGGGAGGATGAAAAATTGACAGTTCCAGAAGCCTCAATTCTATTCCCGTTATCATCAGTAAAATAGAATGTGAAAACAGCTCTTCCTGAATTAGCACCGAGCCAAATATAAAGATCAGTTGAAACAGAACCTTTCGGCTGAATTCCTTGAGTTCCAAACCAACCTTCTAAATCGCTTATTTTAAAATAGGCTGTATTGCTATAAGACCCTCCAGGATAAAAGTCTACCTTGAGGGCAATTCCATCGGGTCCTGTGTTAGAAAATTTTGCTCCAACACCATTGTTTTCTGTCAATTTAACTGTAAATAGCCATCTCCAACTTCCGTTATCGTAAACAGGATTTGTAACAGGATTTGGAGAAAAAGAAACAGTAATAGATGCTATTTTAGGTTTTTCTTCTTTCTTCTTACCTGCGAGAAGCACAACTATCACAACTCCAGCAACTGCTAAACCACCAAGAATATAAAGCAATTTTGAACTGGGCTTTTTAGAAGGCTCTTCAATCTTTTCCTTTTTTAAAGGTTCTTCTTCGATTTTTTGTGGAACAACAGGTCCGGGCAATGGTTTCAACTCCTCAAGGAATTTATTTTCTGCTCCT
>JBBIMS010000259.1:0-3168 GCA_037444285.1 Candidatus Aminicenantota bacterium
AAAACCTTTCCTTTTAAACTTTTATTTAATCCAGCTATTCTTTTTGCAATTTTACCAAGCTCCCTATCAGGAACTGAAAGGACAAAAAAGTCTCCATCTTTGACAATTTTTTCAATATTTTCAATTTTTCCTTCACTAAGAATTTTTTTTGATTCGGAAGCTGCTGTCATTTCTTTGTCAAATAGATAAAGGATTTTCCATCCTTTTTTCTTTAGAGAATAGGCCAGGGATGTGCCAGCTTTTCCAGTCCCTATTATGGAGATTTCCTTTTTAATTTCAGAGCTATTCTTTTTCATTCTTTTTCGAAAAAGCTGATCTTTCAAACTTTTTTTCTTTTGATTCTTTTCTTTTAAAAATATTTTCCCATAGCCTTACTTCAAGAGGTGTTATATCCTGTTCCCTTTTCTCCTTTTCCTGTTTTCTCACAACTCTCTGGACAATCTTTATAAATTCTGGTGAGGTAATCACTTTTGCCCTTTTGCTCTTAGCCTTGTACCTCAACTCTCTGTCAGAGGAAACAAGAATTATACTCCTGCAGTCAGACTGCGTCTCCAGTAATTCTTTAATCGTTTCGTCTGCTGGAATCCCTGCTGATGAAATAACAACTCTCATATATTCAGTAGAAGGGAAGTTTTCTTTTAATGGACCATCGAAAAAGATTATAAATTTAGACTTTTTTCTCCCCTGGAATTTTAAAAGAATCTTCAGCAGCTGGCTTCTTCCTTCTTCAATTTCTCCCTCAAAATCCCATGCCCAGAGAAGATTGTCTCCGTCAATCAAATAAGGCATTCCATCTGCCTTTAAAGTTAAATTTCAACAAATTCTCCAGGCTTTATAACAATTACCTCTCCAATTCCCTTTGAAAGTTCCTTAAATTTCAGGGGATCAGCCTGAATTATAGGGAATGTGTCATAGTGAATTGGGACATACTTCCTTTTACCCATTAGTTCAACTGCCTTTGAAGCCTGAATAACATCCATGTTGTATCTTCCGTCAATTGGAAGGAAGACTATGTCAGGGTTAAAGATTTCTGCTATCAGTTTCATATCCATGAAAACACCTGTATCACCAGTATGATAAATTGTCTTTCCATCCATTCTTACTATTGCTCCCATCGGGTGTCCTGAATAGGATGAGTGTATTGCCTGAACAAGGGAAACTTTCACACCATTTACATCAACTGTTCCTCCGATATTCATTCCTTCAGCTTTTATTCCTTCATTGGAAGCCTTAACTGCAATTTCATGGTAGGAGACAAGAGTGGCTCCTGTCTTCTTGCAAATGGCAAAAGCATCTCCTAAATGGTCCTCATGGTCATGGGTGAGGACAACTACATCAGCTTTATCAATCTTTTCAAGGGATAAAGAGGCAAGGGGATTTCCGGAAAGAAATGGATCAATAAATACAAACTTTGATCCCTCAATTTTAATTGCTGAATGACCAAGCCAGTAAATTTTCATATATCCCTCCTCATTAAGATTTTTATAATCATAAAATTTTTATCCCGGTGGCCAGTAAAATATTCTCCCACCAAGAAGGTGGAGATGAAAATGATAGATGGTTTGACCTGCATTGGAGCCAGTATTTATAACTATCCTGTAGCCATTCAAAAGACCCTCAGAGTGGGCGATCTCCCTTGCCTTTGCCAGCATATGACCGAGAAGGAAAATGTTTTCTTCATTGAAATCCTCTAAGGAATTAAAGTGTTTTTTTGGTATTACAAGAATATGAACAGGAGCTTGTGGGTTTATATCTTGGAAAGCATAGATGAGCTCATCCTCCATCACTTTTCGGGATGGTGTTTTGCCAGAAACTATTGAGCAAAATATACAATCCTTCAAATTTTCCTCCTACTAAATCTTTTCTATCTCTGCTCCGAGGGATCTTAGCTTTCCTATCATATTTTCATAACCCCTTTCCAGATGGTGAATATTGTGGATTATTGTTTCTCCATTTGCCATTAACCCTGCTATAACAAGAGAAGCTGATGCTCTAAGATCATTGGCAGAGACATCGGTTCCGGAAAGATCGGTTTTCCCGAAAACCCTTGCAAGCCCCTCCCTTACTTCAATATTTGCGCCCATTCTCTGAAGTTCATAAGCATGATGGAATCTGAAGGGAAATATTGTGTCTCTTATTTCTGAACAGCCCTCAGCCTGGGTTAGTAGAGCTGTAAACTGAGCCTGCATATCAGTTGGAAAGCCAGGGAATGGAGCAGTCTCAATATTTACTGGAATGATTTTTTCTGGAGCTTTTACTTTCACCCAACCGTTCCCTTCAACTACTTCAATTCCGCACTCTTTTAGCTTCTCAATTATGTTCAATATATGTTTTATTTCAACTCCCTCTATAAAAAAGTCATTTCCGGGAAGGGCACTTATTATCATGTATGTTCCAGCTTCAATTCTGTCAGGAATTATTGAATGGGTGGCTCCTGAAAGGGGGATTCTCCCCTTTATTCTCATTTTTTCCTCTCCTATACCTTCTATTTCAGCACCCATTTTTCTAAGAAGCATTGCGAGATCCTGAACTTCTGGTTCAAGGGCACAATTTGAAATTTCAACTTCCTCATCGGATGCAACAGATGCCATTAATATATTTTCTGTTCCTGTCACACTTTTCTTTGAAAAATTAAATCTACCCCCCTTTATTTTATTTGCCTTTGCAATATAGAATCCATGCTCCTGTTCTATCTCTACACCCAGGGTCCTCAACCCTTCCAGATGTAAATCAACTGGTCTTGGACCTATATCACATCCTCCAGGATGAGGAACCTCTGCTCTTCCAGCCCTTGCTACAAGGGAACCAAGGACTAAAATTGATGCTCTCATTTTAGAGACAAGTTCATAGGGAATGCGAACATTTTTAATATCCTTAACCCTTATTGAGAGCAATTCCCCGTCCCATCTCCAATCCCCTCCTATAATTCCTATAATTTCAAGCATTGTCTCCACATCTTTTACTCTTGGAACATTTTTTAAAATAACCTCCTCATCCGTTAGAATTGAAGCAGAGACTGCAGGAAGGGCAGAGTTCTTTGCACCGCATATTTTTATTTTCCCCTTTAGAACTTTCCCACTAACAATTCTCAACTTCATGAATAAATTCTACATATATTAAGTTATTTTTTCAATCTTTAAAACCTTTACTTGACGGTCACAGATTTTG
>JBBIMS010000260.1:0-3145 GCA_037444285.1 Candidatus Aminicenantota bacterium
GAAAGGGAGAATCGCAGAAAGATTCTTAAAGAGAGGGGGTCTCTTGAGGATTTCGAGGCGAGATTGAAAAGGAAAGATGGAAGTGAAATAACTGTTCTTGAGACAACATCACCAGTTCGAAATTCAAAGGGTGAGATACTCGCTTACAGAGGGATTCTCAGGGACATTACAGCTTATAAGAAGATAGAAGCACAGACTCTGCAAGCTCAGAAACTTGAGGCTATCGGAAGGCTTGCTGGTGGGATTGCCCATGATTTCAACAATCTCCTCACAGCAATAATGGGGAATGCTGAGTTGCTCCTGATTAATCTTCCAAAGGATAATCCTCAAAGGGGAAGAGTGAAGGCTATTATGGATACAGCCTTAAGAGCCTCCCAGCTAACAAGGAAACTTTTGGCTTTCAGCAAAAAACAAGTCTCTCTTCCAAAGCTTGTGAACCTTAATGACTTAATTTCTGAAATGAGAGGTATGCTGGAGAGAATTCTTGGTGAGGATATAAAATTTGAGGCAGAACTTTCTCCCTCCCTCTTTCCTGTAAAAGTTGATCCAAACCATATGGAGCAGGTAATTCTAAATCTTGCCGTCAATTCAAGGGAAGCAATGCCCCATGGAGGGAAGCTTACAATTTCTACAAAAAATGTCTATCTTGATGAGGATTATTGTAGTAGATATGTAGAAGTCACGCCAGGAGATTATATCTTGTTATCTGTCTCGGACACAGGGGTAGGGATGAGCAAGGATATTCTCGACCACATATTTGAACCATTCTTCACGACAAAGGAGAGTGGTACTGGTATGGGACTTTCAATTGTCTACGGTGTTGTAAAACAGTATGGGGGGCATATAACTGTTTACAGTGAGTTGGGTGTGGGGACAACATTTAAAATATATCTTCCAGCAGAGAAGGAATTGATAACAAAGGAGAAAGAAATATTTCATCATGAGGAAGAGGTTGAGGGTGGGAAAGAAACAATTCTTGTGGTGGAAGATGAAAATGATGTTAGAGAACTCATTGAAACAGTCCTCAGCGAACTTGGATACAAAGTCTTCTCAGCTTCTAACAAAAAAGAAGCTTATGAGTTAATGGAAAAGATTGGAAAGGAGGTAAATCTTTTAATCTCTGATGTTGTCCTTCCAGATACAAGAGGGCACGAGCTCGCCCGAGAATTCATGGGAAAATATCCTGATTCAAAAACCTTACTAACATCAGGCTATCCAGATGAGAAAATCTCTATAGAAAAAGAGAAAGGGATAGATTTCCTTTCAAAACCTTTTACACCAAAGACTCTTGCGAGAAAGGTTAGAGAAATTCTCGATAGAAAAAAATAAATTTCTATTAAATTGGCTTTCCGCAATATTTTGAGAAATTTTCCTGGAGAAAATCAGGACTTTTTGGATAGTTTCTCGATAAATTCCTCTGTTTTCTCCCTTGCCTCAGTGTCTCTCATCTGGATAGGTGGAGATTTCATTAGATAGGCTGAAGGCTCTACCAAAACTCCACCAATTCCATTGTCCATTGCAAGTTTGACAATTCTTATTGCATCAATTACAACTCCTGCTGAATTGGGAGAGTCTTCAACAGACAATCTGCATTCGAGAGTCATTGGAACATCCCCAAAATGTCTTCCTTCGATTCTAAGATAGCAAACTTTGTTATCTCTTAACCACTCCACATAGTCACTGGGACCAACATGGATATTCTCCTCCTTCATCATAACTCCCCTACTGTGGAGCTGGGAGAGAACAGCCATTGTCTTGGATTTCTTTTTTGAATCGAGTCTCTCCCTTTCCAGCATATTGAGAAAGTCTGTGTTTCCTCCGATGTTTAGCTGATAAGTCCTGTCAATTATCATTCCTCTGTCAAGGAAAAGGTTTACAATGGTTCTGTGGAGAATTGTAGCACCAACCTGAGATTTAACATCGTCTCCTATTATTGGGAGATTAGCCTCTTTAAACTTTTTCTGCCATTCAGGGTCAGAAGCTATGAATACTGGAATTGCATTAACAACCCCGCATCCTGCATCAAGTGCTTGCTGAATATACCATTTTGTTGCTTCTTCAGCGCCAACTGGTAAGAAATTAATTACAACTTCTGCCCCTGACTCTCTGAGAATTTTCTTTACATCTACAGGTTTTTCGCCCGACTCCTTTATATAACCTTTGAGATACTTCCCAAGACCATCTATTGAAGGACCTCTCTGGACTTTCACACCAATTTTTGGAACATCCGAAAATTTGTAAGTATTATTCGGGAAAGAGAATATAGCTTCTGACAAGTCCTTTCCAACTTTTGTCTCATTTATATCAAAGGCAGCAACAAATTCAATATCCTTAATGTGATAACCTCCAAGGTTTACATGCATAAGTCCAGGGACAAAATCCTTCTCCTGGGCATCTTTATAATAAAAAATCCCTTGAACTAAAGATGAAGCACAATTACCAACTCCTATAATTGCAGTTTTTACCTTTCCCATTCAGTCCTCCTTCACATATGCCTTAGCCATAACAATTCTCTGTATGGCTGTTATATGTGAAACTAATGCAATAATATACATAAAAACTCTAAGAATTTCAACACCAAGTATACCACCTGAACTTATTAAAAAAAATCTTTCCGCTCTCTGGAAAAAACCACTTTTCAAAGGAATTCCAGCTCCTTCTGCCCTTGCCTTGACATAACTAACAAGCATTGAGCCGAGAAGGGCAAAGATTGTTGCAAAGGATGTTATTGTATCACCCTTTTTAAAAAAGAAAAGAGAAATCCCAATGTAAATGAAAATCTCTGAATATCTGTCAAGACTTGAGTCGAGAACACCCCCAAATCTTGTCTCTTTTCCAGAGAGCTTTGCCACCTGACCATCGATTATGTCCATTAATCCAGAAAGAATTACAGAAAGCCCTGCGAGAAGAGTTTGTCCAAGATAGAAAAGAAAGCCTGCAAAAAGGGAAATCAAAGTTCCAAAAAATGTTATTAGATTTGGACTTATCCTTTTTTTAGAAAGAAATCTTGAAATAGGGATAAATAGATTGAGAAATCCTTCCTTGATTCTCTTAGGAGTTATAGAATCTGTGATTCCCAAGCCAACTCCTTAAGATCTTAAAGGTTCTCAGGAAGAGCCGTTGAGACTGAGAGAGTTGTTATATC